>JBKQJQ010000027.1:0-8766 GCA_052147875.1 Solirubrobacteraceae bacterium
CGGCCACCTGCGCCAGCAGCACCGGGTCAGTCGACGCTCGTGCCAGCCGCCTGCTGGTGCGCACGCTGACGGCGACGCTCCAGCGGGTCGCCCGCCACGACATACCGACCGCGAGGCGCGCGACCGCCGGCGCCGTCTCGGCCAGCTGCGTGCGCTCAGAGCTCATCCGAAGATCGCCAGGTCAATCAGCACGCCCGCCAGACCCAGCACCGCGCCGTGCCCGAGCAGCAACCACTCGTCCTCCCTGGTCGCGGTGCGCAGCAGCTCAGCGAAATCGTTTGGCGTCATCGCTCGGATCCGATCGGTGATCAGCTTACGCATCGCCGCGCTCTGGCTGCGGCTGAGCTCCGGGTCGGTATGGGGCTCGATCAGATCTCCGTGGCCCGGCGAAAGTAGGCTTCGGGCGATGGCTTACGTGGCCCTGATAACCGGCGCCTCGAGTGGCATCGGCGAGGCGACCGCGAGGCGACTGGCACGCGAGCCCGATACCTCGCTGGTGCTGGTCGCCCGCCGTGTGCAGCTGCTGGAGAAGCTGGCCGACGAGCTCGGCGGGGCGACCGTCGTCGCGCTCGACCTGACCGACTCAGACGCGCCCGCGCGCGTGCGCGAAGCCGTCGAGCGCGAGCACGGCGAGCTTCACCTGCTCGTCAACAACGCGGGCGCGGCCTGGCGTGGAAGCTTTGCCGACAACGGCTGGGCGAACGTCGAGCGTCACATGAGGCTCGACTTCGAGGCGCCGGTCAAGCTCACTGAGGTGCTGCTCCCGCTGCTGCGTGCGACCGCCGCCCGCTCGCAAAGCCGTGTCTCGATCGTCAATGTCGCCAGCACCGCGAGCCGGGTGGCGCGGCCGAACTCGGGCGCTTACTCGGCTGCCAAGTTCGCGCTCGCCGGCTGGAGCGACGCGCTCTACAACGAGGAGCGCAAGCATGGGATCCACGTCGGCCTGGTGCTGCCGGGGTTCGCCGAGACCGAGGGCTTTCCGGCCAAGGAGCTGCTCTCCAACCCCGCGCTGCGCTGGATGGTCACGGACGCCGACACGGTCGCCGAGGCGATTCTCGAGGCCGGGCCGGGGGGCCACGCGGAGCGCTACGTGCCTCGCTGGTACTGGATCCCGGCGGCGCTGCGGATCCTTGCGCCAGGGCTGGTGCGGCGTGCGGTCGCCGGCGGCGGATTGGCGACGACGACCAAGGCCGACACGGACGTGTAGCAGTTGCGACGCGCCGCCACCTCGTTCCGGCTGCGACTGGCGGACGCGCTCGACGAGCTGACCGGACGCGGTGACCCGCTGATCCCGCCGCGGCGGCTGAACTTCGTCGGCGACTCGGACTTCCGCTCCACCGGCGACGAGTTCCTCGGCCACTTCCGCTCGCTCGGCGGCCTGAAAGCCAGCGATCGCGTGCTCGACATCGGCTGCGGGATCGGCCGCATGGCGCGCGTGCTGGTGCCGGTGCTGCGGGCGCCGCCGGGCTCCTACGACGGGTTCGACGTCTCGCAGACCGGGATCGATTGGTGCCGTGCCCACTACCCCCAGAACCGCGCGCCGTTTCGGTTCAAGTATGTCGACATCCACCACCCCGAGTACAACCCTCGCGGCAGCGGTGACGCCGAGCATCTCCGGTTCCCTTACGACGACGCGAGCTTCGACCTGGCGATCGCGACGTCGGTATTCACTCACCTGCTCGACGGGGCCGTGACCCACTACCTCCAGGAGACAGTGCGCGTACTGGCGCCGGGTGGACGGTTGTTCTGCACCTGGCTCGTCGTCGACCCAGACCGGCCGCCGGTCGCCGAGCAGGCCCGGTACCGGCTGCACAAGACAAGCGGCGCCGCGCTGGTCGGCGACCCCGCCGCCCCGGAGGCGGTCGTCGCCTATCCGCTTCAGTGGTTACGCGAGCAGCTCCGCGCCGCCGGGCTCACGCTCCGCGAGCCCTACGAACCGGGCACGTGGACCGGTCGCGGCGGGACGAGCCTGCAGGACCTGCTGGTAGCAGACCGCGTCGCCTAGTCCTCGACGAACTCGTCGAACAGCTTCGCGATCCGGTCGAGCACCGCGGCGGCGGCCACCAGTTGCTGATCGTCGAATTCCCGCAGCGCCGCGTGCCAGCGACCCTCCAGGCTCGCGCGCCGCTGCTCGACCAGCTCCCGGCCGCGTGCCGTCAGCGAGGTCAGGACGACGCGCTTGTCGCGGTCCGACCGCACCCGCTGCACGAGCCCGTCGGCCTCGAGGTGGTCGAGCATCTGGGCCACGGTCGCGGGCGACAGGTCGGCCATGCACGCCAGCTGGCTGCCCGACAGCGCCGGCTCGCCGGCGAGCCCGAACAGCAGGCTGTACTGAGCGTAGCTGAGCTTTCCGAGCCGCTGGCTCTCGCGGCCGCGCAGTCGCCGCGTGGCCGTCATCGCGCGCTTGAAGCTGTCGCCGACGCGCGCCCCGGGGTCCGCGGCGACCGGTGTCTTGGCGCGCGTCGCGCTCACGCCGCCAGCGCCTCCGCCATCGCCTCTTCCGGCAGTGCCTGCGACGCGTGAGCGCGGCGGGCGGCACGCTCGGCGCGGACCAGCACGATGCATGGGATGATCGCCAGCGCGGTGATGCCGGTCGAGGCCCAGAAGGCCGTTCCGTACGCCGCCGCAGCCCCTGAGAGCGAGTGGGCGCCGGCCAGCTCGCGCTGCAGAACGACGGCCAGGACCGCGGTGCCGATCGAGCCGCCGACCCGCTGCAGGACGTTCATCTGCGGGGTCGCATCGGCGAGCTCGGAACGCTCGAGCGCCGCGAACGCCGCTGCCATCGCCGGCATGAACGCCAGCCCGATCCCCATCCCGCGGATGAACATCGCGATCACCAGCCCGATGATCGAAGTGTGGGCGCCGATCAGCGCGAATGGGACGGTCGCCAGCGTCGTCACGATCACGCCGGCGAGCGCCAGCGGGCCGCCGCCCATCCGGTCGGTTAGCTTGCCGGCCAGCGGCATCATGATCGCCGCGCCAAGACCCTGCGGGGCGGTCAGTAGCCCAGTGATCGCGACGCTCTCAAAGCGGATCTGCTGCCAGTAGTACGGCAGCAGGATCATGCCGCCGAACAGCGCCGCCCCAAGGCAGAACATCGCGATCGAAGCCGACGAGAAGGTGGGCTTGCGGTACAGGCGCAGATCCAGCAGCGGCCGGTCGATCCGCAGCGCGTGCACGACGAATGCGGCGATCAGCGCCAGGCCGATCAGGCACGGCCCGATCACCTTCCCCGACACAATCGTGCCGGTGCTCGCGATCTCGGCCAGCCCGTAGGTCAGCAGCGGCAGGCCGAGTGCCATCATCCCCAGACCGACGGCGTCCAGGCGGCCGGCGTCGCCCGCCTTCACGTTCGGCAGCACCTTGATCGCGGAGATCACGGCAATCACGCCGATCGGGACGTTGACGTAGAAGATCCAGCGCCAGCTCACGCTGTCGACGATCAGGCCGCCGATCGTCGGACCGAGGATCGGCGCCAGCATCGCCGGCACGGCGACGATGCTCATCACGCGGCCCATCCGCTTGGGCCCGGCTGCCTCGGCCATCATCAGCTGGCCGATCGGGAGGATCATGCCGCCCCCGGCGCCCTGCAGGACCCTGAACGCGATCAGCTCGTTGGTCGATGTCGCGAGGCCGCAGAGCGCCGAGCCGGCCGTGAACACGATCAGCGAAACCAGGTAGACGTGCTTGGCGCCGTAGCGGCGCGCGGCCCAGCCAGTGACCGGGATCACGGCCGCCAGCGACAGCATGTAGCCGGTTACGACCCACTGGATCTGCGCGATCGTGGCGTGCAGCTCACGCCCGAGCGTGTCGAGCGCGACGTTGACGATCGTCGTGTCGAGGATCGACATGATCGACCCGATGATCACGACGGCGCTGATTCGCCAGACGTAGCTGTCGATGCGATCAGACTGGGCGGTCGGCATCAGCGTGAACTGTTAAGTAACCGAATCATTCGGTGCCTAACCGTATCACGCCGACTATTGTGGGCACCGATGACAGGTTTTGACGAGCTCGGGCTGTCGGCTGAGATCCTCGACGCGATCCACGATGTCGGCTACGAATCGCCCAGCCCGATCCAGGAGCAGGCGATCCCGCTGCTGCTCCAGGGACTCGACGTGATCGGCCAGGCCCAGACCGGCTCCGGCAAGACGGCCGCCTTCGGCCTGCCGATGCTTCAGTACGTGGATCCATCGGAGAACGACGTCCAGGGGCTGGTGCTGACCCCGACGCGCGAGCTGTGCATCCAGGTCACGCAGGCGCTGCGCGCATACGGCAGCCGCAAGGGCATCGACGTCGTGGCGGTGTTCGGCGGCGCCCCGATTCGCAGTCAGCAGGCGCAGCTGCGCGCCGGCGGTCAGGTCGTCGTCGGGACCGTCGGCCGGGTCAAGGACCTGATCTCGCGCCATTCGCTGGTGCTCAACGGGTGCCGGTTCGTGGTCCTCGATGAGGCCGACGAGATGCTCGACCTCGGGTTCCTCGAGGACGTCGAGCGAATCCTCGCGCTGACCCCATCGAGCCGCCAGACGGCGTTGTTCTCGGCCACGATCCCGGCGGCGATCCGGCGGCTGGCGGACCAGTACCTGTACGACCCGGTGACGGTCAAGGTCAAAACGGCGACGCTGACAGTCGACACCGTCGAGCAGTTCGCGCTCGAGGTCGCGGGGCGCGACAAGATCGACGCGCTGGTGAACGTGATCGAGGCCGAGCGCCCCGAGCAGGCGATCGTGTTCGTGCGCACCAAGATCCGCTGCGATCAGCTGTACCGGGCGCTCCGCGACCGCGGGCTCAACGTGCGCGCCCTGCACGGCGACATGACCCAGGGCGCCCGGGACGGCGTGATGATCTCGTTCAAGTCCGGGAACCTGCCGCTACTGGTCGCGACCGACGTCGCCGCCCGCGGGCTCGACATCTCCGGCGTCTCGCATGTGATCAACTTCGACGTGCCCACGTCTCCCGACGTCTACGTGCACCGGATCGGGCGCACGGGCCGGGTCGGTCGTAGCGGGCGGGCGATCACGTTCTACGAGCCCCGCCAGCGGCGGGAGATCCAGGCAATCGAGCGCCACGCCGGGGTCAAGCTGTCGCCGTGGGTCAAGGATGCGCACGTTGCGCCGACGGCCGTCATTGCGCCGCCGCGACGACACTCGAAGCCGCACGTGGCCGCCAACGGCGGTGGCCCGTCGATCAAGCTGATCGTCTCCGGCGGGCGCGCCGCCGGCCTCGAGCCGTCGGACATCATCCACGCGATCACGGCCGCCACGCAGCTCGATGGTGAGGCAGTGCGCAACGTCCGCGTGCTCGACCGCTTCGCGTTCGTCGAGGTTCCCGAGCGCGACGCGGACCGCGTGATCGAGCGCACCGCAGGCACCGAGGTCCACGGGCACGTGCTGGCGCTCGAGCGCGCGAAGGTCTGACGACTCCGCGTCAGGTCCGCGTCAGCGCCGTGACACGGCGCCGCGACTTCCGCTGGGCGCACCGTGTTTCTGACCGGTAACGCCCCTCACCCCGACCACGGGAGGTAATCCCAATGGGACGCTTCAAGCGCCGCCCCTCGGCGGCGATCGTAATCTCGGTAGTGGCGCTGTTCATGTCGCTTGGTGGCGCCAGCTACGCGGCCTTCGTGCCGAACGGCAGCGTCGGGACGGCGCAGCTGAGCAACAACGCCGTCACCAACAGCAAGATCAAGAACAACGCCGTCACGTACAAGAAGATCCTGCCCGGCTCGGTCGGGGTCGTGCGAGCGAACACCGGCCAGCTCCAGGTCCGGGTCGGCGGCGCCTGCGGTGCCAACACCGGGATCGGTTCGATCGACCAGGCTGGCAAGGTGACCTGCAACCCGACCCTGCCGGCGGAATACGGCGCAACCGGGACCGCCACCACCGGCTCGTCGGCAACGACGATCGCGAGCGACACGCTGCCCGCGGGGACCTCGTATCTGGCGTTCGCGAACCCGAACGCGACCGTCACCAGCGCCGGGCCTGACCAGGTGACGGTGAGCTGCACACTGACGGTCGGCGCCAACACCCAGACCCGCACGGCGACTGTCGCAACCGGCGCGAGCGGAACGCATCAGAACGTCTCGATCCCGCTCCAGCTCGCGGGCCCCGCCGGCGCGGCGAACGTCAGCTGCCAGAGCGCGGCCGGCACGACAACCCCCACGGTCAGCGTGACCTCGTCGCTGAACGCGGTCCAGACGGCCAGCAACAACTAGCGACTTCCTGTGTCCGGGCGGCGCGGTGCGTCGCCCGGATCACCGGTAGCCTGCGCGGCATGACCACAGCCAACATGAACACTTCACTGGGCACGATCCAGATCGAGTTCTTCGACGAGGACGCGCCCAAGACGGTCGACAACTTCCGCAAACTGGCCGCCGACGGCTTCTACGACGGGATCATCTTTCACCGCGTGATCACCGACTTCATGATCCAGGGCGGATGCCCCGAGGGGATCGGAACCGGCGGCCCGGGATACACGTTCGAGGACGAGTTCAACCAGCACAAGGTCGTGCGCGGCGCGGTCGCGATGGCCAACGCGGGACCCAACACCAACGGCTCGCAGTTCTTCATCGTCACCACGGCAAGCGCGCCGTGGCTTGACGGCAAGCACACGGTGTTCGGCCGCGTGACCGCCGGGATGGACGCCGTCGATGCGATCGAGGGACTGCCGACCGGCGATCAGGACCGGCCGCTGGATCCACCCAAGATCGAGTCGATCGAGCTCGACCCGGCGTAGCGCGAGCGGACCTCCTGGAGCGAGCCCGCCAAGGTCCTGGGCAGGACTCCACCAGGACCGCCTTGCTCCGGCCTCACGTGGAACGCATGAGTCCATAGTGGACTCAACGGTTCCACGCCAGCCTTGGAACGCTTTGCACCTACACGGTGCTTAACGTTCCAAGCGGGCCCAGGCTCAGCGCCCCACCGCGCTAGCCTCGACCCACCCGCACAGGCGCACGAGGAGTCCGGAGATGACGAGCGTTGAGCAGCACGAGAAGGCAGGTAGCAACGGGGCGACCGCGGATTCGATCGCGGTCGAGAATCCGGCGACCGGCGAGCTGATCACGACTGTCCCGCTGCTCGGCGAGCAGGCGGTGGCGGAGATCGCCGCCCGCGGCCGCGAAGCCCAGGTCCAATGGGACGCGATCGGGTTCGACGGGCGTGGCCGGATCATGCGCCGCGCGCAGAAGTGGATGCTCGAGAACGCCGACCGCGTGCTCGACGTGGTGGTTTCAGAGACCGGCAAGACCTATGAGGACGCGCAGCTCGCTGACCTCGGTTACACGGTCTCGGCGCTTGGCTTCTGGGCCAAGGAGGGACCGAAGTACCTCGCCGACGAGCGCGTGCCGTCGTGGAACAACCCAGTCGCGGCCGGCAAGAAGCTGATCATTCGCTATGCGCCCGTCGGTCTGGTGGGAGTGATCGGGCCGTGGAACTACCCGATCGCCAACTCGTTCGGCGACTGCATCCCGGCGCTGATGGCCGGCAACAGCGTGATCCTCAAGCCGAGCGAGGTGACCCCGCTGAGCTCGCTGCTGATGGCCGAGATGCTGCGCGATTGCGGCCTGCCCCAGCATGTGTTCCAGGTCGCGACCGGCGACGGCTCGACCGGCGCGGCGCTGATCGCGCAGGTCGATTGCGTGATGTTCACCGGCTCGAGCACGACCGGCAAGGCGGTCATGAAAGCCGCCGCCGACGCGCTCGTGCCGTGCTATCTGGAGCTCGGCGGCAAGGACCCGATGATCGTCTGCGCCGACGCCAACATCGAGCGGGCGGCGAACGCGGCCGCCTTCTACTCGATGAACAACGGCGGCCAGGTCTGCATCTCAGTCGAGCGCTGCTATGTCGAGGCGCCGGTCTACGACGAGTTCGTCGAGCGGGTGACCGACACTGTCCGTGGGCTGCGCCAGGGCGTCCCGACCGGGGCCGGCACGGTCGATGTCGGCGCCGTGATCTTCCCGCCGCAGCTCGAGATCATCGACGACCACGTGCGCGACGCGGTCCAGAAGGGCGCCAAGGTTCTGACCGGTGGCCATCCCGCACCCGGTCCCGGGCGCTTCTATCAGCCGACGGTGCTGGTCGATGTCGACCACTCGATGAAGTGCATGCGCGAGGAGACGTTCGGGCCGACGCTGCCGATCATGAAGATCGCCGACGCCGAGGAGGGCGCGCGGCTCGCCAACGACTCGAGCTACGGCCTGCAGGCGAGCGTCTGGACGGGCGACATCGAGCGCGGCGAGCAGCTAGCGCGCCGGATCCAGGCCGGCGTCGTGTGCGTCAACGACGCGCAGATCAACTACACGGCGCTCAATCTCCCGATGGGCGGCTGGAAGGCCTCGGGCCTCGGGACGCGCCACGGCGCCAACGGGATCCGGAAATACACCAAGGTCCAGTCGCTGCTGGTGACGCGTCGTGCGCTCAAGCGCGAGCCGTTCATGTTCCCGTACAAGGCTCGCCAGACCGAGCTGCTGGGGCGCTTCTTCAAAGTGCTCTACGGCCGCGGCTCGCGCGACTGAGAGTCACGAAGGAGTCGTCAGCCGGTCGACGGACCCTTGCCGTCGAAGGTCGAGGAGTCGAGCACCGGGAGCGCGGACTGGTTGGCGTAGCCGAGATGCTTCAGATCGAAGATGTCCTCGATGCTGGCCAGCAGGGAGAAATGGTTGTAGTAGTCGATCGCGTCGAGGGTGCCGGCCTTCACCCACGGTGAGATCAGGAGCATGCCGACCTGGCCGCCGCCGCCGGTCGGGCTGGTCTGACCCTGCCCGGTGCC
>JBKQJQ010000028.1:0-3182 GCA_052147875.1 Solirubrobacteraceae bacterium
GCTTGCGCGCGAGGCGATCGCTCATCCGGGTCGCCGTCGAGCGGTCGACGCCGAGCACGTCGGCGAGGTCCGTTAGCCGCAGTGATCCGCGTGCAGCGAGCTCCACCAAGACCCGATACTGGGCCAGCGTCACATCCTCGGAAACACTGATCAGCGACCGCGCCGCGACCGCCACGAGCGCGCGGCTCGCCCCAAGAACACCGTCGATCAGCCCGTCGGCGGTGGAGCCGCCATTGTCGACGCCATCAGCGTCGAAATGAGAAACATGCATGATGCCACGGTTGCCATCGGCAACCGCGATGTACATCCGACCCGTCAGAGTCCTGACAGATGCGCTGGACAGTGCTCCTGGATCGTCAGTGAACGGACTCGCCTGCTCGACGCGCGGATCGTCCGGCGTTGAAATTCTTAGCCAAAGCCAGCGGTCGAACCCGGGCTGGCTCAGACCATCTCACGCGTCGACCCCGGAGTTGAAAAACCACCCAGATGAAGACCGAGCGCGAACACGTCGCAGATTCGGTGCTGGGAAATCAGCGCCACGAGTCCGGCCCACGGGGCACGACCGGCGACCGCCATCGCGATGCGGTCGTCAGCGCCGAGGTCAAGCGGCTAGTGCACGCATTGGACCCGTACCGTGTCTTGCATCGCTCCGCCCTCGAGCGCGAAGCCAAGGCACAGCGGTGGCACGAAGCGGGCTTCGAGCAAGCGCTGCAGGCGGCCGTCAGGCAGGGGCAAATCGAACCGCTTCCGTTTGGCTTCTACCGTCTGCCGCACGGCGAGCAGTTCAGCCGCCCTCCAAGCCGGGACCGATAGGCCATCCGGACGCCAGTCGTCATCGCTTGCTGTCCTCGGCTGCCACGAGGCCGAGTTGAAGGCCGGTCGCGGCCAGGTACATCACCGTCGCCGCCAAGGAGCCGAGCGGCCATACGATCGGTCCGGACAGCAGTCCGATCAATGCCACCACTCCCACTGCGACTCCGACCGACGCCCAGTCCAGCGCGCCGGCGAGCACCCGCCGCCTCGGCTCGTCGATCGTCATGTGGCTACGCAGTGGCACCGGTGCGAGCAAGCCCAAAGCCGTGAATCCAGCGATCGCCCCCGCGATGAACAGGAACACATCACCGACGTCCGGTTTGCCGTGGGAGCCCATCAGGATGGCTCCCGAGCTCCAGATTGTGATCGTGTAGCCGTACGGAGCCGCGCTTGACGCGACGATGGTGCCAAGTCCAGCCCGCATGGCATTCCCGATCGTCCGCCTGCTGACGTCCGTGCGGTCTGGGCGCTGTGGCATCGAAGCTGGTCTGTTAGTCATACGGTTGCATGCTGACCGACAGTGAACGCGATGCCCCTTAACCCGTCGCCATAAACTGCGGCCCCCACGGGCCGCCGAGCGGATGCACACTGGCGGTCTTCGCCCGGCGGCCCGGCGATGTCTTAGCCTCGATCCACCGTTTGATGGCGAGGCTTTGGGAGTCGCGGGTTGATCGCTCGTTGGCGCTCGGCTGGCGTGCTGTCGGTGGGGGTGCGGGCGTTGGGGGGCTGGTGGGGCCAGTTGAGGCCGTCGCGGCGGCGCGGGTAGGTCTTGTTTTGGCATGCCAAGGCCGGGGTCCGGCAGCGATCGTTCCTGTAAGCGACCGCGCTGCGTTCAGGTGAGCGCCGGCAGTGCGCGGAGGCGCTCGAAGGCGGTGAGGAACGCGAGTTCCCACGGCCACCGAGCGGGCATCCGGAGTGTCACTGTGCGGGCGGTGCGGGTGATCCGGCCGGGAACGGTCAGCAGCCGGCGGCGTAGTGTCCGGGCGGTCGGGATGGTCGTGTCGGGTAAGCCGATCAGGGTGGTCCACCTGAGGAGGTTGTGCGCGAGCGCGGCGATCACTGTCCAGGCGGCGTTGGCGAGGAACCTGCCGGACGGGAAGTGCGCGAGTGCCTGGTCTTTGAGCTCTCGGATCGCGAGTTCCACGACCGCGTGCTCGCGGTGCTCTGACTCGACGAGCTCGAGCGGGTCGGTTCGGTTGGTGAGAAACGCGAAGTGTCGCCACTCGGGCCACAGCTCGGCCTGGGCGCCGAGCAGGCGGGTGCGGCGCACGATCAGCCGCTGGCGGCCGAGCATCGTCTGGGAGATCTGCGCTTCCCCTCCCTCGGGGTAGTCCTGGAGCGTCTGCCAGTCGGGCTCGGGGATCGCCGCGATCGCCGCTTTGACGTGGGGTTGTTGGCGGACCCCGATCGAATAGGTCCAGCCGGCGCGCTCGAGCCGAGCCATGATCTTCTGATTCCAGAACCCCGAGTCCGCGCGCAACAGCTTCGGGCCCGTCGCGCCCGCCCGGGCGACTCTGGGGATCAGTTCTTCGACGAACCGCAACGCACCACGCGAGGTGTTCGCCGACCCTTTGCGAGCACGGATGTGCAACACCTCGCCGGTCTGAGCGCGGGTCGCGACGATCGGGTGATACCCCCGCTTGTGGGTGTACCCGTAGCCGGCGCCCTGCTTGTCGTATCCGTAGACCTCGCCGACGAAGCTGTCGACATCCACGACGAGCCGCTCATTGCCCGGCCCGGCACCGGCCGCCCACGCACGACTCAGGCTCTCGGCTAGGACCCGGTCGAGCTGGCGGACGTGCCCGAACGTGAACGCACGCAAGAACGTCCCGAGCGTCGACGGCGCTGACACTCCATGATCCAACACCGCCCGCGTCTGGCCCGAGCGCAGCACGTCACAGTCATCGATGCAGTCCGCCCCGAGCGCCATCGCCGACACCAGGGTCATGACCTTGCGGCCCGCGTTCGCCGCCCCCGCCCGGCCGCCGAGATCAACCGTCCGGTCAACGACGGCCTCGATTCCCAGCCGCTCAGCAAGCACCGCGGGCAGCAGCACACCCGCATTCGCGACCACCCGCTCGTCGTCGAACACGACTCGGATTGCGTCCGGCAGAGCCTTCACCATGCAGGTGACCCCCTGGCGCAGGACCCGCAGCCGCTGGCACGGCCCGTCTTGCCTGCTTCAGGGGGTCATTTAAATCTCAGCTGCGGACGACTCCCGCCGCGGAACGGTGGATCGAGGCTAAGCGCTGACTGTCACCCAGGGCTCCTATTGCCCCGGCCGCCCGCAGGGAATAGGATCCAGCGTGGGGTAACCCCTGACTGATCGGGCAGTCGAGCCCTTCGCCGGATCTGCGGACACGACGAGA
>JBKQJQ010000029.1:0-5898 GCA_052147875.1 Solirubrobacteraceae bacterium
TCCTGGACGAGACCGAGGTCGCCCAGGTTCGGCAGCTCGCCTGGGTCCACGTTCGCGGTCGGCATGCTCAGTGCGCGGGGCGCGCTCAGCGGTTCGCGTCTCGGCTGGGCGAGCCACGCGCGGTGAAACGGCGTGAAGACGGTGTACGGGTCACCGGCCGTGGTCGTGATCGATTGCAGCGCGTCGATCGCGAACACCCCCGGATGGGCAACCGCCTCGATCCCCGCCTGCGCAAGCGCCTCGCTCACCTGGCGCTGACGGCCGCGCGCGAACGGGCTCACGTCGCGCGAGTAGTGGACACTCGTCGCGCCTAGGGCTTGCGCGAGCGCCGGCAGCTCGCGTTGCGGCTGCCCGTGGCGTACGAACAGGCGCCCGCCACGCGTACGGAGGGAACCGTCGAGATCGGCGAGGCACTCGAGCAGGAACTGCGTGCGCGGCCCGGATGCGTGGCGCCCCTTCAACAGCCCGTCGTCGAAGCAGAACACGGGCGCGACGTCGGAGCCGCTCCTGAGCGCGGCGCACAGCGCGGGATGGTCATGGATCCGCAGGTCGCGGCGGATCCAGACCAGCGCGGTCACGAGTCGGCGAGCACGTCTCTGAGCGCCTGCTCGATCTCCGGGTGGCGGAACTCGAACCCGAGCTCGAGCAGCCGCGCGGGAACCACGCGCTGACCGGTCGTGACCAGCTCTGCCATGTCGCCGTACAGGAGCTTCAGCGCGATCGCCGGCACCGGCAGCACCGCTGGCCTGCCGAGCGCGTGCCCCAAGGCGTGCGACAGCTCTGCGTTCGTGACCGGGTTCGGCGCGCTCACGTTCACCGGACCCTCGGCGGCCGGGTCGTCGACGCAGCGCAGCATTGCTCCGACGACGTCCTCGAGGTGAACCCATGGTACGTACTGATGGCCGCCCGCCACCGGCCCACCGATCCCGAGCTTGAAGAACGGCAGCATCCGCGACACCGCGCCGCCGCTGGCAGACAGGACGACGCCGGTGCGGGTGCAGGCCACGCGCATCGCCGGCGCGGCCGCAAGCGCCTCGCGCTCCCACTCGACCACGAGCGCGGCGAGGAAGTCGGTGCCCGGGGACGCGTGCTCGTCGAGCTCGGTGGAGTCGCGGGGCCCGTAGTAGCCGGTCGCCGACTGCGACACCAGAACCGTCGGGCGGTCGCCGTCGGACAGCTCGTTGAGCGTCGTGACCAGTGCCCGCGTGGTGAGCAGACGCGAGTCGCGGATCCGCTGCTTGGCTTCCGCGGTCCAGCGCTGGTCGATCGGCTCGCCGATCAGGTTGACGACCGCGTCGGCCCCCGCGAGCGCGTCGCTCGGGGCTGGCTCCTCGGTCGGGCGAGCCCATGCGTGCACCTCGACGCCGTCGCCCAGCACGCGCTGGCCGCGCTCGGGATCGCGCGTCAGCGCTACGACCTCATCCCCTCGGGCCCGCAGCGCGTCGGCCACCGCCAGGCCGATCGTCCCCGTGGCTCCCGTGATCAGCACCCGCATTGGCCACGCTCCTCGTGGTCGTGTTGGTCACTTTCGTGCATCGCGCCACCTTATAAGCGCCGCGCCCGCCACGGCTGCCCCCCAAATCGCCTAGGCGGTTGCCGGCTCCTCGGTGCGTGCGCCGAGCAGCGACTCGGTGACGCACAGCGCGCCGACCAGCGCCGCGATGCCGGCCACTACCACCCACGCCGGGAGCGACCCGCCGACCGCGTAAAGCACGAGCAACGCCAGCGCGACCCCGAGTGCCAGCGGCGCAAGCTCGCCCGTGATCCGCAGCCGAAACGCGGACAGCCCCAGCAAGTAGACGGCGACGCCGCCGCACAGGGCCAGTCGCCCGGGTCCCGGCATCGGGGCTCCGACCGGGTTGTGCACAGTCAGCTTGACGCCGGCCGCGTAGATGATGATCCCGGCAACGATCACGAGATGGATGTAGCTGTAGGCGTCGGCGGCGGCGAGCACCGGATCGTCGTGCTCGCGCAGACGCGTCTGGGCGAGCTCCGCGACCCGATCGAAGTACGCCCACCACATGCCGACCGCGATCAGCAGCGCGAGCCCCGCCCCCAACACGAGCTCCGCGGTCAGGTGGCGCTGGGCGGTCCCGACTCCGACGCCGATCGCGACGATCGACTCGCCGAGGCAGATGATCACGAACGTCCCGTAGCGCTCGGCGAAATGAGCCACGGCGACCCGCTGCAGGCCACGCAGGCGCTCGCGCGTCAGCCACGCCGGCCCGGCGTAGTCGATCGCCGCGGCGATCGTCCACAGCAGCGCGCGGTGCCAGCCGTGCAGGAAGACGCCCCCGACGACCAGCAGAATCATCCCGATCACGACCGTGACGGCGAAGCCGACGATCGCGCTGCGGGCCGCGTTGCCCCTGCGCGAAGCGTCGACGTACAGCCCGAGGTGCAGCATGCGGACCAGCGCGTAGGCGATCGCGAACAGCGCGCCCTCGCGCCCGAACGCCTGTGGCAACGCCAGCCCGACGATGAAGATCAACACCGTCCCGCACAGCAGGTAGGCACGGAGCTCGCCTGAGTCGTCCGGCTCTGCGTTGGCCGCCCAGACAAAGGCCGACCACGCCCACCAGACGAGCGCCAACAGCAGCATGCCCTCGGCGAACGCGCCCCAGCTCTGCCGGTGGGCGAGCAGCGCCGTCACCTGGGTGATCGCGAACACGAACACCAGGTCCCAAAGCAGCTCGACGGCGCTCGTCCGGCGCTCCCCGAGCTCGTCGTCGATCGACTGCTCGCTCACGCGGCAAGTATCACGCGGCGGCGCCGCGGGGCAGGCTCAGGGCGTCGAAACGGTCCGTCGCCGGTCCGGGTGGGCCGGCTCGATCGCGCGCGGGCCGACCGGCTCGCGGACGCGTCCCTCCTCGACGCTACCGAGCTCGGCCTGCACCAGCCGCAGGACACGCTCGTAATCGCCGACACCGCGGACCACCGCTGACCAGGACCAGCCGGGGCGATCTCCGAGATCGCGGCTGCGGTCGGCGTCAACAGACTCGCGCGCTCCGGCGGCGGCAGCAGCCACCCGCTCGCGCCGCGCAATCAGCTCCAGATGCTGGCGATGCGCAGCGCCGAGCTTCGAGTCGGCAACGTCCTCGATCAGCAGGCTGGTCTCCAGATACGAGCGCAGGATCATCAGCTCGCGCTCGCTGGCCGGCCGCGGTTCGTTGCCGCGGCAGCCGCCGAACGCGAACCGGTCCCACGCCTTCGCGAACGTCACCGTGCTCGTCCGCCCACCACAGCGGTGCGCCGCGAGCATCGGGCAGATGCCCTCACCGGTTGTGTAGGCACCGACGATGATCGTGTTGGTGTCGAGCCCAGCGAGCATCGCGACCCGGGTCTGGCGCGGCAACGAGTCGATCGCCAGCCGCAGCGCCTCGCGGGTCGTAGAACGCCTGCTTCGCATAGGGTTCCCTCATCGGTCGCGCGCACCCGCGACTGTAGTTGGGGCCCTCCGTGGCCAACGAAAGAACTTCTCGCGGCGAAAGGAAGATGCAATGAAGCTCGGCGTCAACCTTGGCTACTGGGGTCTCGGGATGGGGCCGCAGGATCAGCTGCAGGTGGTCAAGGAGGCCGAGCGGCTCGAGTACGACTCCGTGTGGGCCGCCGAGGCCTACGGGTCGGACGCCGCGACGGTGCTCGCCTGGCTTGCCGCCGGAAGCACCAAGATCAAGCTCGGTTCGGCGATCTTCCAGATGCCGGGTCGCAGTCCGGCGCTGACCGCGATGACCGCCGCGACGATCGACGAGCTGTCCGGCGGCCGGATGGTGCTGGGGATCGGCTCCTCCGGGCCGCAGGTCGCCGAGGGCTGGCACGGGCAGCGGTTCGCGCGCCAGCTGCAGCGGACACGCGAGTACGTGGCGGTCGTCCGCAAGGCGCTCGATCGCGAGCGGCTCGAATTCAAGGGCGAGACGATCGAGCTGCCGCTGCCGGATGGCCCTGGGAAAGCCCTGAAGCTGATGATCACGCCGGTCCAGGAGCGGATCCCGATCTACCTGGCGGCGATCGGGCCGAACAACACGGCGTTGGCCGGAGAGATCGCCGACGGCTGGATCCCGACCTTCTTCTCCCCCGAGCACGTCGCGTCGTTTCGCGAGCTGCTCGAGCAGGGGGCGGCGCGAGCAAGCCGCTCGCTTGACGGGTTTGACATCGCCCCGACGGTCCAGGCGTATGTGTCCGACGACCGCGAGCTGGCCCGCAACCTGATGCGCCCAGTGCTCGCGCTGTACATCGGCGGCATGGGCTCGCGCAAGCAGAACTTCTACAACAACCTGGTCAGGCGCTACGGCTTCGAGCAGGCGGCGCAGGAGATCCAGGACCTGTACCTGGACGGCAAGAAGGAGGAGGCCGCCGCCGCGATTCCCGCCGACCTGATCGATGCCGTCTCGCTCTGCGGCCCGCGCGACGTGGTCCACGAGCGGCTGGCGGCGTTCCGGGCGGCCGGCGTCGGCACGCTGATGGTGAGCCCGATGGCGTGGACGGCCGAGGACCGCGTGATACAGCTGCGCGAGATCGCCGCGCTCGCCGGTTGAGCGCCGCCGGCGCGCGACTGCGCCTGTTCCTGGGCGCCTTCGGCCAGCCGGGCCACGCGTTCCCGATGCTGGCGCTGGGTGCCGAGCTCGCGGCACGCGGGCACGAGGTCGTTTATGAGACCTGGTCGCGGTGGCAGCCGCATGTCGAGCGCCACGGGATGCAGTTCGTCGCGGCGCCGGAGTATCCGGTGTTCCCGACCCGCGATCGCCCACTGACGCCGTACGAGGCAGTCGTGCTGGCGACGACGGAGACTCGCCCGGCGATCGCTGAATTCGCGCCGGATCTCGTCGTGCACGACATCCTGACTCTGGCGCCGGCGCTCGCCGCGGAACTCGAAGGCTTGCCGGTCGCGACCCTGATCCCCCACGTCTACCCGGTGATGGAGCGCGGTTTCCCGCCGTACGCGTTGGGCGCGCAGCTGCCAGGGACCAGCGTTGGCCGTGCGGTGTGGCGCGCCTTCGACCGTCCAGTCGAGGCCGGGCTGCGACGTGGCCGCGACGAGCTCAACGACGCGCGACGCCAGCTCGGCCTCGGGCCGGTTGAGCGGTATCACGGCGGACTCAGCCAGCGGCTGTGCCTGGTCGGCACGTTTGCGCAGCTCGAATACCCGCGCCGCTGGCCGGACCACGTGCACGTCGTCGGCCCGCTGATCTGGGAGCCCGAGCACGACGACGTCGAGCCACCCCCCGGCGACGATCCGCTGCTGCTGGTGGCGCCGTCGACCGCCCAGGACCCGGCGCATCGCCTGTTGCGAGCGGCACTCGAGGGGCTCGCCGACCAGCCGGTGCGCGTGCTGGCAACGTGGAACCGCCGGCCGGTTTCGGGACCGCTACCGGTGCCCGCCAACGCGCGGCTGGTCGAATGGCTGTCCTACGCGCGCACGATGCCCGGATGCGCGCTCGTCATCTGCCACGCCGGCCATGGGACGCTCGCGCGGGCGCTCGTCTCGGGCGCCGCGGTGGTCGGGGCGCCGCATGCAGGCGACATGGCCGAGAACGCTGCCCGGGCCGCGTGGGCGGGTGTCGGCGTTCGCCTGCCGTGGCCGCTGTTGGCGCCGCTGACGCTGCGGCAAACGGTGCGGCGGGCTTTGGCTCGGCCCGGTCTGCGGACCGCGGCGCAGCGCTTGGCGGCGGGAACCAGCGCCGGCGCGGGCGCAGCGCGGGCAGCGGACCTCGTTGAAGCGCTCGCGCACGATTGACCTCCCTTTTCCCTCGTATAGCGATGGTTTTGGGAGGTGCTTTCGGCTCAGCTGTCGCGTTCGTCGCGGTGGCGGCGAACGAACTCGATCACGCTCGGGTCGCGACTGGCGACTAGGTCGACCGGCTCGCCGTAGCAAGTGCAGAGCTCGACGACGACCTGCTG
>JBKQJQ010000030.1:0-9593 GCA_052147875.1 Solirubrobacteraceae bacterium
CGAGGATGTCGTCCGCGAGGCTCAGCAGTGCCCGAAGTCGTTTGGCTGAAGACTGGAACATATGTTCGCAACCCTAGGAGGGCATCCGGACGGAACATCGGGCCCTGGCGCAGGGCACACCCGGAACGGCCGCGTACGGGACTAACAGCAACTACCGGCAAGGCTTAAGGGCCTGCAAATCGGGCAAATCGGTCGTACAATACAAACAGCCACCGGCTGGGCGGAATCTTGCAGAAACCGCGCCCGATCACGAGCCCAGCGAGGACCAGACCTCGAGCTTGGTGCCCACGCGTTCGATCACCGCGTTCGTGAACTCAGTCGTTCCTGCGTGTCCGCCGAGGTCCGGGGTCTTGATACCCGCCGCGACAGTTTCCAACGTGCCCTCGTAGATCGCGCGCGAGGCGCGCTCGCAGGCGCTGCCGTAGCGGTCGGCGCCGTGGCGCAGCAGCGCGCCGCAGGCGAGGATCATCGCGAGCGGGTTCGCGAGGTCCTTGCCCTGCAGTGCCGGCGCGGTGCCGTGCGGCGCCTCGGCCATCGCAACCGTCGTGTCGTAGTGCTCGTCGAACGCCAGCAGTACGGACTCGGCGCCGGCGATCGAACCGAACATCGGCAGCACAAGGTCCGACAGGCAGTCGCCGTCGCGGTTGAGCGCCGGGATCACGAGCGGCAGATCGGTCGCTCCGGACAGCAGGCCGGCGTAGGTCGCGTCGATCAGCACCGGCCGATATTCGATCTGCGGATGGCGGCCGGCGGCCGCGTCGAGCTCCTCCTTCAGCATCCCCTCGTAGACCGGCGACACCGTCCACTTCGGTCCGCCATAGACGCGGGCACCCATCTTGGCGGCCGTCCGGAACGAGTACTCGGCGACCGCCCGGCAGGTTGAGCGCGTGATCTTCTCTGTCCGCAGCGCGATCTCGGATGCCGCGCCCGGCTCGCCGGTGCGCTCCTCGTGCGCCCCGTAAGCGTCCTCGACCGCCATCCGGACGACCGCGATCGGGTAATGGACGCCGGCGATCGGCGCTACTCCGGGGAGCCGACGGCCGGTCCGCACGATCACCTTGCCGTCGACCTCTTCGCGCAGGATCCGGTTCGGCGAGCCGACGTCGTTGGCGCCCTCGGGCGTGATCGTCGCCGCCTTCAGCCCGAGACCGGCATCGAGCATCGCGGCCGCCGCGTCGATCACGACCTGGTTCGACGTCGCGCGGCGGTTGTCGAGCGACAGGTCGAACCGATGCAGATCGAGCTCCAGCGCCAGCAACCCGCCATCGAGGACCCGCAGGCACTGCTCCAGCAGCTCCTCCCCGGTCTCGTCGCCGTCCATGACCACGACTTCAACCGCGCGCGACATCTGCTAGGACGCGGAATCGGCGGACGCTGGCAGCAGCTCCTCGCGCCGGTCGCTCAGGGCCGCGATCACGATCGTCAGATGCTCGTCGAACTCGACGCCAAGCTCCTCGGCGCCGATCCGCATGTCGTCCCGGTTGACCGCGGCGGCGAAGCTCGGTTGCTTCATCTTCTTCTTGACGGACTTCGGCGTCATCCCGACCAGCCCCTCGGGACGCACATAGGCGCACGCAAGGATGAACCCGCACAGCTCGTCGACCGCGAACAGAGTCTTCTCCATCGGCGTCTCGCGCGGGACCCCCATGAAGTCGGCATGCGAAGCGACCGCGCGGACCAGCTCAGGCGGGTAACCGAGCGCCTCGAGCTCGCGGATCGCGTAACGCGGGTGTCCATCGCCGAGATTCGGATAACGCTCGTAGTCGAGGTCGTGGAGCAGGCCGGTCAGCCCCCAGAGCTCGACGTCGCCGTCGAACCGGGGGGCGTATGCGCGCATCGCGGTCTCGACGGCCAGCATGTGCCGGCGCAGCGAATCCGACTGAGTCCATTCGCAAAGGAGGTCCCAGGCCTGGTCGCGCGAAACAGCAGCTTGCATGGCCGTTACCCTAGCTGAGCGCTCGAGGCCCGCTGGATCTCCTTCACAGGCGTCACCAGCTACGCTGACTGATCCACGACCCCAAGCGACGCAGGCCGGAACCAGCCACCCGAGGTCGATCCCTTTGCAGAAGTTCGTAATCGAAGGCGGAGTCCCGCTGTCGGGCACGATCGTGCCGGCGGGCAACAAGAATGGAGCGCTGCCGATCCTGGCCGCGTGCCTGCTGACCGACGACGAGGTGATCCTGCGCAACGTGCCGCGGATCGCCGACGTCGACGCGATGGTGATGTTGCTAGAGACGCTGGGCGCCCGGGTGCAATGGCTGGGCCCGAGCGAGGTGTCGGTCGATTGCTCCTCGATCGACAGCACCGAGGTCGATTCGGAGCTCTCAGAGCAGATCCGGGCCTCGTTCCTGCTCGCCGGTCCGCTCCTGGCCCGGTTCGGAACCGCCCGCATGCCACCACCCGGAGGCGACGTGATCGGCCGCCGACGGCTGGATCCACACCTAGACGCGTTCCGCGCCCTCGGCGCGCTGGTCGAGAGCCGCCGCGAGGACATCATGCTGACCGCCCCGCCACTCGGGCTGACGCCTTGCGACTTCCTGATGGACGAGCCGTCCGTGATGGCGACCGAGAACGCGCTGATGGCCGCCGCGCTGACGCGCGGGCCGACGGTGATCCGCAACGCGGCCTCCGAGCCTCACGTCCAGGACCTCGCCCGGATGCTGATCTCGATGGGCGCAGCGATCGACGGCGTCGGTTCCAATGTGATGACCGTCCACGGCCAGCCGAGCCTTCGCGGCTGCACGCACGAGATCGCCCCTGACCACATCGAGATCGGTTCGTTGATGGTGCTCGCCGGCGTAACCGGCGGCGAGTTGGTCGTCAAGGACACGCGGCCCGACGATCTGCGGATGATCCGGCTCGTGTTCGAGCGTCTTGGCCTGCGCAGCGAGGTCCACGGCGCCGACGTGATCGTCCCCGGCAACCAGCGACTGAAGATCCGCAACGACGACGGCGACCACATGCCGAAGGTCGAGGACGGTCCGTGGCCCGCGTTCCCGGCCGACCTGACGAGCATCGCGCTGGCGCTCGCCACCCAGGCCGAGGGTTCCGTGATCATCCACGAGAAGATGTTCGAGAACCGCCTGTTCTTCACTGACAAACTTGTGATGATGGGTGCGGCGATCACGATCTGCGACCCGCATCGCGCGATCGTCAACGGCCCCAGGCCGCTCAGAGGCGGCCGTGTCGAGTCGCCTGACATCCGGGCCGGGATGGCGATGCTGATCGCGGCGCTGTGCGCCGATGGCCTGACGGAGATCGGCAACGTGCGCCAGATCGATCGTGGCTACGAGCGGATCGACGAGCGGCTGCGGGAGCTGGGCGCGCGCATCACACGGCTGGAAGACGCTCCAGTCACCGCGTGATCGACCCCTCACTGGGTGATCGACCGAATACCGCGTGATCGACCGGATACCGAGCGGCACCAGAGACGTCCTTCCCGACGAGATGCGGGAGCTTCGAGCCGTCACCGGCCGGGTCGGCGACGTGTTCGAGCGTGCCGGTTATGGGGAGATCGCGACCCCGGCGCTCGAGTATGAGGGCAGCTTTGCGCGGATCGACATGGCCGAGAGCCGGCCCGCGTATCGCGTGTTCGACGAGCAGGGCAACGTGCTCGTCCTGCGGGCGGACATGACGATCCCGATCGCGCGGGTGGTCGCGACCCGCTACGCGCACGCGGAGCCGCCGTTTCGCTTCTGCTATTTCGCCCACGCCTACCGCGGCGTTCGGCCCCAGCGCGGGCAGTCGCGCGAGTTCCTGCAGGCGGGCGTCGAGCTGATCGGCGCACGCGGGCCGCACGGGACCGCGGAGGTCCTGGGAGTCCTGTGCGCGGCGCTCGACGCCGCCGGGCTCGAGACCTACCGGATCGGGTTGGGAGATGCGTCGCTGTATCCGGCGCTATTGGAGTCGGTCGGCGTGCAGGAGGCGGAGCGCGAAGCAATCCTGACAGAGCTGGCTGCGGGCAATTTCGTCGGAGTCGAGCAGGAGGTCGACCGCCTGAGCGTGGACGGTGAGCACGCGGAGCTGCTGCTGCGCGTGCCGCGGACCCGTGGCGGGGCAGAGGTGCTCCAGGACCTGGACGACGCGCTGCACGGCGCGCTCAGCGGACTGCGTGAGCTGCACGCGCTGCTGGCGCCCGACATCGCGGCGCGGATCATCTTCGATCTCGGCCTCGTGCGGAACATCGGCTATTACACCGGCGCGGTGTTCCAGGTTTATGACCCCGCGTATGGCGTGCCGCTCGGTAGCGGGGGCCGCTACGACGAGCTGCTAGGTGCGTTCGGGCGCTCGCTGCCGGCGGTTGGGTTCGCGCTCAACGTCGAGCGGCTGCACATCGCGCTGACCGGCGAGGAACGCGGGCGACGATGAACGGCCTTCGGATCGCGGTCCCACGCGGCGCGCTGTTCGCCGATACGCTCGACCTGCTCGACCGGCTCGGGATCGACACGCGCGAGGTCCGCGACAACGATCGCAAGCTGCTGTTCGACGCCGCCGGAATCGTGACGATGCGTCCATCCGACGTTCCGACGTACGTCGAGGCAGGAGCGGCCGACATCGGCGTAACCGGCAAGGACGTGTTGATGGAGCAGTCGGAGCGGGAAGTCTATGAACTGATGGATCTCGGCTACGGACGCTGCCGGATGGTGCTGGCGAGCGTTGAAGGCGAGGATCGAGCTCAGGAGGCGCTGCGGCGGCTCGGAGTCGTACGAATCGCGACCAAATACCCGCGGGTCGCGGCGCGTCACTTCCTCCAGACCGGGCGCCAGGCTGAGATCGTCGAGGTCAAAGGGTCAGTCGAGCTTGCGCCGCTGACAGGGCTCGCCGAAGCGATCGTCGACCTGACCGCGACCGGCACGACGCTGCGTGAGAACCAGCTCGTCGTCCGCGAGGAGATCGCCGTCTGCACGGCGCGGCTGATCGCCAACCCGGTCGCCCACCGGTTGCGGGCGAAGACGATCGACGGGCTCGTGGAGCGTGTCAATGCAGTCTGAGCGTCTGACGCTTGCTGGCGATCCGGTGGCGCTCGCGCGGGAGCTTCGCGCGCTCGTGCCGGCGCCCGAGTCGGTCCAGCCGCAGGTCGCCGAGATCATCGCCCGGGTTCGCGCCAGCGGCGACGAGGCGGTCCGCTACTACACGCGCCGGTTCGACACCGGCGGCTCGACGCCATCGGCGCTGCAGGTGCCGGACGCTGAGCTCGCGACCGCGGAGAGCCGCCTCGACGACCAGGTGCGGGCCGGCTTGGAGCACGCAATCGCGAACGTGACCCGGGTCGCGCAAGCGTCGCTGATGCCCGATAAGACCGTCGGCTTTGACGGACACGAGGTGATCCTGCGCGAGGTGCCCGTGCGGCGCGGCGCCGTGTATGTGCCCGGCGGGCGCGCACCCTACCCCAGCACGGTCGTGATGGGCACAATCTGCGCGCGGGTGGCCGGGGTAAAGGAGATCGCCGTGTGCGCTCCGCCGGGGCCCGACGGCGAGGTCAACTCGGTCGTGCTCGGTGCCTGCCGGCTGGCGGGCGCTTCGGTCGTCTACAGGATGGGGGGAGCACAGGCGATCGCGGCGCTCGCGTACGGGACCGACACCGTGACTCCGGTCGACGTGATCGTCGGTCCGGGCAACCTCTACGTCCAGGAGGCCAAGCGGCAGGTGTTCGGCCAGGTCGGGATCGATGGGTTCGCAGGCCCGAGCGATCTGATGCTGATCGCCGACGGCGATTGCGACTCCAATGCGCTGGCGCTCGACCTGCTCGCGCAGGCCGAGCACGGCCCTGGATCGTTGGTCGTGGGGATCTCTCGCTCCGGGGAGCTGATCGACCAGCTCGCCGCCGGGCTGGCGTCTGCGCCGGACACGGGCGCCGTCGCGCGGCTGATCCAAGTCTCAGAGCTCGACCACGCGCTCGCGATCTCCGAGCAGTTCGCGCCCGAGCACCTGCAACTGGCCGGTGAAGGCGCCGAGGGACTCGCGCCACGTGTTACGACCGCCGGTTGCATCCTCGTCGGCATCGCCAGCGGAACCGCGTTCGGCGACTACATCGCCGGCTCAAACCACGTCCTTCCGACCAACGGCGCCGCGCGCTTTGCCTCGGCGCTGACACCGGCCGCGTTCCGCCGCCGGTTCGCCGAGGTGCGAATCGATCAGGGAGCCACTGAACTTGCCCGCGAGGCGGCGCCGGTTGCACGCGCCGAGGGGTTCGAGCTCCACGCACGCTCGATGGAGGCGCGCATTCGCGACAATGGCTCGCGATGACGCGCGTCGCAGAGATTGACCGCAGGACGGGGGAGACCCGGATCCACGTCGAGCTCGAGCTTGACGGGGACGGCCGTGGCGAGCGCCGGACGGGCGTCGGCTTCTTTGACCACATGCTTGACCTGCTCGCCCGGCATGGACGACTGAATCTGACCGTCAGCGCGAACGGCGATCTCGAGACCGGCGCTCATCACACCGTGGAGGACGTCGGCATCTGCATCGGACAGGCACTCGATCAGGCACTCGGTGACCGCGCGGGGATCAGCCGCTACGGACAGGCAACCGTGCCAATGGACGAGTCGCGGGCATCGTGCGCGATCGATATCTCAGGCCGCGGCCTATGCGCGTTCGAGGCGGAGCTGCCGCCGGGCGCGATCGGAAACTTCGACCACGAGTTGACGGAGGAGTTCTTCCGCGCGCTGGCCACGAATGCGAAGCTGACGCTGCACGTGACGGTCGAGGCGGGAACCAATGCCCACCACGTGATCGAAGCCGCGTTCAAGGCCGTCGCCCGCGCGCTCAGGTTCGCGGTCGCCTTTGACCCGACCGAGCACGGCGTGCCGAGCACCAAGGGGACGCTCTCGTGACGGCGATCGCGGTCGTCGACTACGGGATGGGCAACCGCCGCTCGGTCCAGAAAGCGCTCGAGCACGTCGGCGCGCGGGTGCAGCTGACGTCCGATCACGACGCGATCCGGGCCGCCGACGGGATCGTTCTGCCGGGGGTGGGGGCGTTTCCGCTCGCGATGCGCAACCTATCTGAGCTCGGACTCACCGGCCTGCTGCGTCGCTGCGCGGACGACCGCAAGCCGCTGCTCGGGATCTGCCTCGGCATGCAACTGCTGCTCGATCGCTCCGAGGAGCTCCAACCGACCGCTGGCCTCGGGCTGATAAGTGGAGTCGTGACCCCACTCGAGGCGCACGGGCTCCGGGTCCCACACATCGGCTGGAACGAGGTCGTGCTCGAGCGTTCGTCGCCGCTCACCGAGCGACTGCCGGCTGGCGGCTGCGCCTTTTACCACGTGCACTCGTACATCGCTCGCCCCAGCGACGAGCGCGATGTGGTGGCCACCACGACCTACGGTGAGCGGTTCGCGACGATCATCGCCCGCGGCAGCGTGTTCGGAGTCCAGTTTCACCCGGAGAAATCGTCTGCACAGGGCCTGCGGATGCTCGAGCGATTCATCGGGCTCTGTGACCGTCCCGCGGCGGCGACCGCTGTGCTCTCGCCGGTGCGGGCATGATCCTGCTGCCGGCGATCGACATCCTCGAGGGCAAGGCGGTGCGCCTGAGCCGCGGGGACTTCGACCAACGCACGACCTATGACGCCGATCCGCTGCAGGCCGCACAGCGGTGGGTCGACGGCGGCGCGCACGCCCTGCACGTCGTCGACCTCGACGGCGCCCGCAGCGGCCAGCCGTCAAATCTGGAGCACGTCAAGCGGATCATCGAGCGCGTGTCGGTGCCGGTCCAGGTCGGCGGAGGGCTGCGGACGAGCGAGGCGCTCGAGACCGTTCTGAAGGCCGGCGCGGCGCGCGTCGTGCTCGGCACGGCGGCATTTCGCGATCTGGATTTCCTCGACGAGGCGCTCGTGGCGCACAGAGACCGCGTCGTCGTTTCGATCGATGCCCGCGACGGCCGGCTGGCGGCATCGGGCTGGACCGAGCAGACGCAGATCCCGGTCGAGTCCGTGATCGACACGCTCGGGCGCCGCGGCGTGACCAAGTTCGTCTACTCGAGCATCGAACGGGACGGGATGATGAGCGGGCCTGACCTCGGCGAGGTTGCCCGCGTCGCAGCCGTCGTACGCGGGACATTCGTTTACTCTGGCGGCGTCTCGACGGTCGATGACCTGCGGGCGCTGGCGCGGCTGCGGCAGGTCAACCTGACCGGCGTGATCGTCGGCAAGGCGCTGTACGAGCAGCGATTCGACGTCGCGGCCGGCCAGGCGGCGCTCGCCGGCTGATGCACTACAAACGCGTCATCCCGTGCCTCGATGTCGACGGAGGCCGCGTGGTCAAGGGCATCGGGTTCGTCGACCTGCGCGATGCGGGAGACCCGGTCGAGCTGGCAGCTCGGTATGACGCCGCTGGGGCCGACGAGCTGGTGCTGCTCGACATCACGGCCACATCCGACAAGCGGCGGACGGTCGTCGAGCTCGCCCGCCGGGCCGCTGACGAGGTGTTCATACCGTTCACGATCGGCGGCGGGATCCGCTCAATCGCCGACGCCCAGGCGGTGCTCGATGCAGGCGCCGACAAGGTGTCCGTCAACTCGGCAGCGCTCGAGCGCCCGGAGCTGATCGACGAGCTCGGAGGGACGTTCGGCGCTCAGTGCGTCGTACTCGCGATCGACGCCAAGCGCAACGGGGATGAAAGCTGGGAGGCGTACGTCGCCGGCGGGCGCAAGGCCACCGGCCGCGACGCCGTCGCGTGGGCGCGACAGGGGGTGGAGCGCGGCGCCGGCGAGGTCCTGCTGACCAGTATGGATCGGGACGGAACCAACTCGGGCTATGACCTCGAGCTGACCGCCGCCGTCGCCGAGGCGGTCAGCGTGCCGGTGATCGCGTCGGGCGGGGCGGGTGCGCTAGACGATCTGACGGACGCGGTCCAGGCGGGAGCCGACGCCGTACTGTGCGCCTCGATCTTCCATTACGGGCAGCACACCGTGGCCGAGGTCAAGCGTCATCTCGCGCGCCGAGGGGTGTCCGTGCGGGTAGTCCCCGAGCAGCACTAGAGCGCCGCGTGATCCCGCGGCCCCGGTGGGGCAAGGATGCAGTTTTTGTTAGGACTCGACTGCGAGCCGACCGCGTTTAGGCGGCCTCTTCCACGTATCCAGCCGCGGCGCACGCATCGCAATACGCGGCGGGCGGAACGCGTGGCTCGTAGCAGCCGGGACGACAGCATGTGGACGACCGCTTGGGCCGGCCACGACCGATGCGAGCGGCGGCGGCATCTTTGAGCTCCTCGCGCATGCGATCGAGCTCCGCTGCATGCTCTGCGCAGAACCGACGGCCCTTCTCAGCCGGACGCTGACAGTGACTTCCACTACGACAACGCATAGACAGTGTATGATAACAGGCCGCCCGGAAGCCGGTGCGCTGCGCGGTTTTGTGCGGCTTTGAGCAGGGCGGAGCGGAGCCGGGGAATCAGGGGCCCGTCAATGCTGCTGTCGTGAGCGCTTTCGCGTCGCCCCCTGCAGCTTGCGCTCGGCCTTGCGGACCTGTCGGCGCGTCGGCTGCTTGTGGTGCTCCGGAGGCGGCTCGTGATGTCCCGGTCGGCGCCCTGGCAGCAGCTGGTAGATCGTGCCGTAGCCGTCGAGGTAGAGCGCGTGATAGTCGGCGATCAC
>JBKQJQ010000031.1:0-12586 GCA_052147875.1 Solirubrobacteraceae bacterium
TCCGCGAGATCACGATGGCGAAGCTCTACAGCGCCCGGATCGCGGTCGAGGTCGCTGACGAGTGCATCCAGATCCACGGCGGCGCCGGCTACATGCAGGAGTACGGCGTCGAGCGGTCGTGGCGTGATCTGCGGTTGAACCGCATCGGAGCCGGTACCGACGAGATCATGCTCGACGTGATCGGCCGCTCGTACGGACTCTGAGGAGCGTCGGGCGGCGCGGGCTGACGCAGATTGTCAACATGCTAACTGCAGACGATTGCCGTTGACAGCGCGCGACCCGGGCGGTATGTTGCTGCAATCGATTGCAGGCCCCGGGTCCTGGCGTACACGTGCTCGGTGCCGGCGCCCCGTCGCGTGGTGCGCCCTAGTCTGCCCCGACCGGAGGGAACGGAGATGAGGAGGAGTCGCATGCTCAACAGGCGTCATCTGACAGCCGCGCTCGCGGTGGTGGCCACCACGCTCTTGCTCGCGGCCTGCGGTTCGAGCAGCAGCAGTAGCAGCAGCAGTGCCAGCTCGGGCTCGGCATCGAAGGCCCCGATCACGATCGGCACGTCGCTGTCGCTGTCGGGCGACTTCGCCGCCGACGGCCAGGCGTACGAGCGCGGCTACCAGCTTTGGGTCGCCGACCAGAACGCGGCCGGCGGTCTGCTGGGCCACAAGATCAAGCTCGACGTGGTCTCTGACTCGTCCAGCCCCGCCCAGGTCGTCACCAACTACAACAAGCTGATCGGCTCCGACAAGGACGCGCTCGTGTTCGGGCCGTTCTCATCGCTGCTGACCGCGCCCGCGGCGCGCGTCGCGGCGCGCTACGGGTACGCATTCGTCGAGGGCGCCGGCGGCGCCCCGTCGGTGTTCGGCGAGGGACTCCACAATGTGTTCGACGTCTCGATCCCGGTCAAGGACAACCTGGTCACGTTCGCACAGTGGCTGGCCTCGCTGCCGCCGTCGCAACGCCCCAAGACGGCCGCCTATGTGACCGTCAACGACCCGTTCACGCAGCCGCAGCTACCGGTTGCCCAGCAGATCCTCCAGAACGCCGGCATCAAGACCGTGCTCAACAAGGTGTTCCCCGAGGAGGTCAGCGACTACACCGCGATCGCGGGCCAGGTCGCCTCGAGCGGCGCGCAGGCGGTGCTCCTGGGTTCGGTCGACGTGCCGACCGTGTCGGCCTTCGTCCACACCTTCATCCAGCAGCACTACAACCCGAAGGCGTTCATCGCCACCGCCGGCCCCGACCAGGGCGCGCAGTTCGTCAAGGCGGTCGGCGCCGGCAACGAGAACGGGGTCTTCGTCCCCAACGGCTGGTACGGCGGCTTCAAGAAGGCCGACTCCGAGAAGATGGTCCAGGAGTACATCGCCAAGTACGGCGGCACGCCGTCGGACGTCAACGCTGACGTCGCCGAGGCCTACTCGGTCGGGCAGGTACTCGCCGAGGCGGTCAAGGCGACCGGTGGTTTCAACCAGCAAAAGATCCTCAACTATCTGCACAGCGGCGTGACGCTGAACAGCGTCCAGGGCCCGGTCAAGTTCGACTCGCTCGGCGAGAACCTGGCCCAGAAGACGCTGACCTTCCAGTGGCAGAACGGCTCGCTTGTGCAGACGATCCCGACCGCGCTGCCGCAGTCGACGAAGCCGATCTACCCGAAGCCGGCCTGGAAGGGGTAGTGGCCCACTCCGACCGTCGTGAGTGCGCTGCACGCGTGAGCGCGGGACACTGCTAGCCGATGTCCGCGACGGAGCTGATTGAGGCGATCATCGATGGGATCCTGACCGGCGGCGTCTACGCGCTGATGGCCGCCGGTCTGACGCTGATCTTCGGCGTCATGGACATCATCAACATTGCCCAGGGCGTGATGGTCGTGCTGGGCGCGTACCTCAGCTATGCGCTGTCGACGCACCTCGGGATCGGGCTCCTGCCCGGACTGCTGATCACCGTGCCGGTGATGTTCGTGCTCGGGGTCGCGATCGAGTTCTGCTTCATGCGCCGCCTCCGCGAGCAGGACCGGACGGCGATGTCAGTGCTGGTCACGTACGCGGTGGCGATCGTGATCGAGGGCGTGCTGACCGCGATCTTCGGCGTCGACTACCAGCAGCTGAACGCGTCGTACGTCAATAGCTCGGTCCACATCCTCGGCTTCTATCTCCCCTACATCTACCTGATCGGCTTCGCGCTTGCGGTCCTCGTCCTGGGAGCGCTCTACTACATGCTCTACCGGACCAAGTTCGGCCGCGCGGTCCGCGCCTCACTGCAGAACCGCACCGCGGCCGACCTGATCGGGATCGACGTCAACCGCGTGCGAGCGATCTCCGTCGGGATCGGGGTCGCGGTGACCGCGATCGGCGGGATGGTGTTCGGCGCCACCAACGCGTTCAACCCCAACAGCGGCTACGACCTGATCTCGCGTCTGCTGGCGATTGTGATCCTCGGGGGGAGGGGCTCGATCGGCGGCGCGATGGGCGCCGCCGTCCTGTTGCTGGTGATCTACGACGTCGTCTCGGTCGCCTGGTCGCCGACCTGGTCGCCGCTCGTGTTCTTCGCGGCGCTCGTGATCGTGCTGTCGATCAGGCCGCAGGGCCTATTTGGCAAGACGGCAGCCCGCGCCCAATGAGCGGCCGCGTCCCTCGCCTGCTGGCGGTGGCCGGAATCGCGGTCGCGATCGCGATCCTCGCGGTCTTCCCGCTCGTAATCACCGACCCGGCGGCGACCTCGATCGCCGTGTTCACGGTGATCTTCATGGTCGCGGCCACGAGCTGGAACATCTTCAGCGGCTACTCGGGCTACCTCGCGCTCGGACACGCCGTGTTCTTCGGCACCGGCGGCTATGCGGTCGCGCTCGCCGCCCAGGACTGGCACGTCGCGGGCGGCTGGGCCGTGTTCGCCCTGCTGCCGGTCGCCGGTGCGGTCGCCGGGCTGATCGCGATCCCGGTCGGGCTGATCGCGCTGCGCACGAGGAGGCACACGTTCGTCGTCGTCACGATCGCGATCTTCTTCATCTTCCAGCTCGCCGCCTACAACTTCAGCTTCACCGGCGGCACCTCGGGCCTCACGCTCCCGTTCGCGCCGTTCCCCGCCGCGACCTACAACAACCCCTTCTACTACGTCGCGGCGATCATCCTGGTCGCGACCGTGATCCTGTCGTGGGCGGTGCGCCGGTCACGGTTCGGACTGCAGCTGCTGGCGGTCCGCGACGACGAGGACCGCGCGCTCGGCCTCGGGGTCAGGACCCGCCGCGTGAAGCTGACCGCGTTCGTGATCTCCGCGATCCCGATCGGGATGGTCGGCGGCCTGTACTTCTACTTCCTCGGCCAGATCTTCCCGCAGTTCGCGTTCGACCCGCTGTTCGATCTCTCGATCGCGTTGATGGCGTTCTTCGGGGGCCTCGGGACGATCACCGGCCCGCTGCTCGGAGCGCTGGTGCTGGAGTCGCTGCAGCAGTATCTGACCCAGACGTTCTCGAACGACGCGACCTATCTGATCGCCTACGGGGTCCTGTTCCTGGCGGTCATCCTGCTGCTCCCGCGTGGGGTGATTCCCGGCATATCGGAGCTGATCGGGAAGCGCCGCGCGCGGCGTGAGAGCCGCGTCCCCGAAACGAGCGAGGCGACGCTGCGCGGGCGCGTCCCGGGGGCCGCTTGATGCCGAACCTGATCGAGGTCAAGGGCGTCTCGAAGTCCTACGGGGGCATCCACGCGCTGCAGCGCTGCGACCTCGAAGTCCACGCCGGCGAGATCAATGGGCTGATCGGTCCGAACGGATCCGGCAAGACGACGCTGTTCAACGTGATCACCGGCTACGAGCGCATCCAGCAGGGCGAGGTGCACTTCGACGGTGCCGAGATCACCAACGCCCCTCCCGACCGGGTGTTCAAGCTCGGGATCGGGCGTACCTTCCAGCTGACACGGCTGTTCACCCGCCTGTCGGTCCTGGAGAACATGCTGGTCGCTACGCAGCGCAAGGAAACGTGGCTGCGCGGCGTGCTGCGGCGCGCCGGGTCGCAGAGCGAGAAGCGCCGCGCGATCGAACTGCTGGAGTTCGTCGGGATCGCGAAGCTCGCGCACGAACCAGCGGGCAACCTGAGTTACGGCCAGCGCAAGCTGCTCGAGCTCGCCTCGCTGCTGGTCGCCGACCCGGCGATCCTGCTGCTCGACGAGCCCGCCGGCGGTGTCAACCCGACCCTGATCGGACACCTCGCCGACAGGATCAGGGAGCTCAACCGGTCCGGCAAGACGATCCTCGTCGTCGAGCACAACATGGAGTTCGTGATGAACCTCTGCTCGCGGATCACGGTCCTCAGCCAGGGCAGCACGTTGACCTCGGGCAAGCCCGCGGAGGTCCGGTCGAACCCGGCGGTGCTCGACGCCTACCTCGGCGGCGAGGACGACCCCTCGACGCAGCTCGAGCTCGCGGACACGGCGGCCCCCCGCGTGTCCGTCATCCCCGTACCCAGCGAGCGTCAGAAGCTCGGCGATACCCGGGCACTGCTCAGCGTCCGCGGCGTGTGCGCAGGCTACGGCGGCGGCGACATCCTCAAACAGGTCTCGATCGACGTCCCGCGTGGCGGGATCACATGCGTGGTCGGCCCCAACGGCGCCGGCAAGTCGACGCTGATGGCGACGATCAGCGGCCTGCTGCACCCACGCGAGGGCGAGATCCGGTTCGGCGACCAGGTCGTCTCGGGGCTCGCGCCCCGCCAGGTCCTGGCCCGCGGCATCTCGCAGATTCCCCAGGCGCACAGCCTGTTCCCGGAGATGACCGTGCGCGAGAACGTCGAGATGGGCGCCTTCACGGTGTCCGACCAGAAGCTCGTGTCGACCCGGTTGAAGGCCGTCGAAGAGCTGTACCCGATCGTCAGCGATCGGGCCGACGAGAAGGCCGGAAGCCTGTCCGGGGGCCAGCAGCGGCTGGTCGAATTCGCCCGCTGCCTGATGCTCGAGCCGGAGCTGATCATGCTCGATGAGCCGTCGATGGGACTCGACCCCCAGACCCGTCAGATGGTGTTCGAGATGATCGAGCAGATGAACCGCCGCGGGAAGACGATTCTGCTCGTCGAGCAGAACGCCCGCGCCGGGCTGAGGCTGAGCTCACACGGGGTCGTGCTGGAGAACGGGACCGTCCGCCTCAGCGGCTCGGGCCGCGAGGTACTCGAGCATCCCGAGATTGGAGCCCTGTATCTCGGCGGCGCGGTGGCCGCACAGGACGGCTGACGCAGATGATTGGATTGGCGCCGTGGGCACGTCGGTAACGATCCGGGACGTAGCTCGGCTTGCCGAGGTGCACCCCGGGACGGTCTCGCGGGCGCTCAATGAGCAGACCCGCGGCCTCGTCAACCCCGACACGGCCGAGCGCGTGATTCGCGCCGCGGAGGAGCTCGGCTACCAGCCCAATCCAATCGCACGCGGGCTGAAGACCAACCGCTCGTTCACGGTCGGCGTCCTGATCCCGGATCTGACCAACCCGCTGTTTCCGCCGATCATGCGCGGGATCGAGGACCGGCTCGGTGAGGCGGGCTACACGCTGCTGACCGTCAACACCGACAACGACCCCGAGCGGGAGCGACACCAGATGGCAGCGCTTCGGGCGCGCCAGGTCGACGGACTGATCGCCGCGACCGCGCGGCTCGACGTCGAGCTGTTGGCGCAGGTCGCCGCCGACGGGATCCCAGTAGTGCTCGTCAACCGCAGCCTCGAGGACGGCTCACTCCCGGCGGTGACCGTCAACGACCGCCAGGGGATCGGGCTTGCCGTTGAGCACGTCGTGTCGCTCGGACATGAGCGGATCGGCCATGTGGCCGGCCCGCAAAACGTTTCGACGGGCCATCAGCGCCGGCTCGGGTTCGTCGAGGCGATGCGGGCCGCGAAGCTCGAGGCGCCCGACGCCCGGATCAGCGTCTCGAACGCGTTCACGGAGTCCGAGGGCACCCGAACCTGTGAGGAGCTGATCGAGCACGAACCGCGGCTGACGGCGATCGTCGCGGCCAACGACCGGCTCGCGATCGGCTGCTACGACGTACTCGAGGCGCACGGGCTGCGCTGCCCTGAGGACGTCTCGATCGTCGGCTTCAACGACATGCCGTTCGTTGAGCGGCTGCGGCCGCCACTGACGACCGTGCGCGTGCCGCAGCGCGAGATCGGCACGGTCGCCGCGGATCTGCTGCTCGAGAGGTTGGCCGACGGCGATCAGGACTCGCGCGAGATCCTCCTGGAGCCGGCGCTGATCGTCCGCGGCTCGACGGCTCCGCCGGCCGGCTAGTGGGGTCGCCGATCGACGTGCATGCGAGCAGGCCGCGCCGGCCCGCAACGCGAGCCGCGAGCTGAGGCTGGGCGGCGATGGCTGACGAGCGCGTCGAGACCGCGATCGGCCACTGGGCGGCACGCTTCATCGCCAACGGGGTCGACTACAACGACTTCGTCAGGACGAGCGCGTCGATCGACCGCTGGGACCAGTGGCTCGATGCGTGGACCGCAACCGCCGACATGCACGCTGAGCTCGCCGACCGGGCGCGCGACCGCGGTCGGCTTCGCAGCGCCGGCGAGGCATACCTGCGCGCCGCGGTCAGCTACCACTTCTCGAAGTTCGTCTGGGTGCTCGACCGCGATCGCAACCGGCAGAACACGCGCGCCGCGATCCGGGCGCTGTACGCCGCCCACCAGCTGCTGGACCCGACCGCCGAGCGGATCGAAGCGCCGCTCGATGACGCGACCGTCTCTGCGAACCTCCGGCGCCCGCGCGCCGACGGACCGGCCCCGCTCGTCGTTCTGATCCCGGGCCTGGACTCGACCAAGGAGGAGTTCTTCGTCTGGGAGTCGGTGTTCCTGGATCGAGGGATGGCGACCCTGTCGCTCGACGGCCCCGGACAGGGCGAGACGGGCTTCGAGCTCGACATCCGCCATGACTACGAGGTCGCCGTGGCCGCGATCCTCGACGCGATCGGCGACCGCCCGGAGCTCGACCAGCCGCGGATCGGCGCGGCCGGCGTCAGCCTCGGCGGCCACTACGTTGTCCGCGCCGCGGCGTTCGAGCCGCGGCTGAGGGCGATCGCCTCGATCAGCGGTCCGTATGACGTCGCCGCCGGCTGGGATTCGCTGCCGTCGCTGACGCGCGAGACGATCGCGCATCACGCCGGCGCGACCGACGACGCCGATGCCCGCCGGCGCGCACACCAACTGAACCTCGACGGGGTCGCCGAGCGCGTGCGGCAGCCGTGTCTGGTCGTCACCGGCGCCCACGATCGGGTGATTTCGTGGGAGCAGACGCGGCGGATCGCGGACGACGTTCCCGGCGCCGAGTGGGTCCTTTACGAGGACGGCACACACGTGTGCAACAACATCCCATTCAAGTACCGCCCACTCGTGGCTGACTGGATCCGCGAGCGTCTCGGATGAGCGGCCTGATCGGCGCTCCCCTCGTCCGCCGTGAGGACCCACCGATGTTGCGCGGCGATGCGTGCTATGTCGACGACATCAAGCGGCCCGAGATGCTCTACGCCGCGTTCGTCCGCTCTCACCACTCGCACGCCGGCATCGCGTCGATCCGGCATCCGGAGGACGCAGCCGGGCTGTTGTACGTGATCACCGCCGAAGATCTACGCGGACGCGTGCGGCCATTTGGAGCCGTGGCGCCGCCGGGCGTCGAACTGGCCGACGAGCCCCACCCGGTCCTGGCCGATGGCGAGGTGCGCTACGTCGGCCAGCCGGTTGCCGCCGTGATCGCCACGTCTCGAGAGCTGGCGGCCGATGCCGTCGAGCTGGTCGAGGTGGACTATGAGCCGCGCCGGCCCGTGCTCGATCCGCGTAACTCCGAGTGCGAGCTGGCCCGCTGGTCGGCGATCGGCGGCGATGTTGACGCTGCCTTCGCCGAGGCCAAACATCTGGTCCGCGGGCGCTACGCGCTTCCGCGCCTGGTGGCGGCGCCGATTGAGGCTCGGGGAGTGGTCGTCGAGCATGACGCGAACCGCGACCGGCTGACCGTTTGGTGTTCGATGCAGGACACCCACCGCCCGCTGGCCCAACTCAGCCACATCCTGGGCTATGACGAGGGCCGGATCCATGTGATCGTCCCCGACGTCGGCGGCGCATTTGGCAGCAAGGGGGTGATTCCGGCCGAGGCGGTCGTCGCGGCGGTCGCCGCGATCGACGTCGGGCGCCCCGTGAAGTGGGTCGAGGAGCGTACTGAGAACTTCCTCGCCGCCTATCAGGGACGGGGAATCGACGGCGAGCTCGAGCTGGCGCTCGACGGCGAGGGCCGGATGCTCGCCCTGCGGGCGGCCCTCACGGCCGACCTCGGGGCGTACCTGCTTCCGTCGACGGCGATCCCGCCGCACACAGCCGGCATGCTGCTGACCGGTTGCTACGACATCCCGGCGGCGTCAGTCACGGTGGTCGGCAAGCAGACGAACAAGGTCCCGACCGGTCCTTACCGGGGAGCGGGACGCCCGGAGGCCGCGTACTTCATCGAGCGGCTGGTCGACGACGCGGCACGTCAACTCGGCGTCGATCGCATCGAGCTGCGGCGCCGCAACCTGATCCGGCGCTTTCCCCACGAGACGCCGCTGGGATTCAGCTACGACTCGGGCGACTACGAGCGCTGTCTCGACACGGCGCTGGAGCTGCTCGGTAGTGACGCCGCAGCGGGCACCGGCGTCGCGCTGTACGTCGAGCGCGCCGCGGGGCAGTGGGAGAGCGCGACGATCCGGCTTGCGCCCGACGGACAAGTTTCGATCGCGAGCAGCTCGTCACCGCACGGGCAGGGCCACGACATCACGTTCGCGCAGATCGCGGCCGACCGGCTCGGCGTAGAGGTCGACCAGATCGTGCTGCGCTTTGGCGACAGCGACCGGGTCCCCGGCGGAGTGGGTACGTTCGGCAGCCGCTCGACCGCCGTCGCCGGCTCGGCAGTGGCTGTCGCCGCCGACGAGTTGATCGCCCGGGGACGAACGGTGGCGGCCGGGCTGCTGGGCTGCGACCAGGTCGAGTTCGAAGGAGGCCGGTTCAGCGCCGGTGACCGTCAGCTCGGCTGGGAGGATCTGGCGCCGCACGGGCTGTCTGCATCGGCACGGTTCGATTCAGAGCTCGTGTTCTCATCGGGCGCCTACGCCGCCGCAGTGGAGATCGACCGCGCGACCGGCAGGCTCGCCGTCACGCGGGTGGTGGCGGTCGACGACGCGGGCACGATCATCAACCCGCTGCTCGCCGAGGGCCAGGTGGTCGGCGGCATCGTTCAAGGTCTTGGCGAATGCGTGCTCGAACAAGCCGTATATGACCAAGACGGGCAGCTCCGCACAGCGACGTTCGTGGACTATGGCCTGCTGACGGCCGCCGACATCCCCGAGCTGCTCACGGCCCAGGTGGTCAGCCCCTCACCCCGCAACCCGCTGGGCGCCAAGGGGGTCGGCGAGGGCGGCGCGATCGGAACGCTGCCGGCGGTTGCGAACGCCGTCGCCGACGCACTTGGCGGCCGTCACCTCGATCCACCGTACGGGGCGGAGAAGGTGTGGCGGGCGCTAGCCGAGGGTGCGCTGCTCTAGGTCGGTCCTGACCGTCGCTTCGTGGGCGTCCGGGTCAAGCTTCGTGTTGAGGTTTGACTGCGGGTCGCGCTCGAGCGCCAGGCTGCCACCGGGAGTGAAGTACGGCTTGCCGGCGATCACCAGATCCTCAGCTGGGAAGCGCGTGATCACCTCGCAGCCGTCGGCGGTCACGACCAGCTGCTCCTCGATCCTGGCCGCCGACCAGCCGTCGCTCGCGGGCCAGAAGGTCTCGAGCGCGAACACCATCCCCTGCTTGATCTCCTCGGGATGGTCGAGCGACACGAGCCGGCTGAAGATCGGCTTCTCCCAGATCGAGAGCCCGACGCCGTGGCCGAACTGGAGCGCGAACGCCGCCTCCTCGTCGGGGAAGCCGAACTCCTGCGCGGCGGGCCACACGGACGCCACCTCGCCGGTCGACGCTCCCGGCCTGATCAGTGTGATCGCCGCGTCGAGGTAATAGCGGCAGCGCTTGTAGGCATCGACCAACGCCCGCGAGGCGCTGGCGACCGCGAACGTGCGGTAATAGCACGTGCGGTAGCCCATGTAGCTGTGCAGGATGTCGAAGTAGGCGGGGTCGCCCGGGCGCAGCGCGCGGTCTGTGAACACATGCGGGTGCGGACTGCAGCGCTCGCCGGAGATCGCGTTCACGCCCTCGACGAACTCGGACCCCATTTCGTAGAGCACCTTGTTGACCAGCGCGACGCAGTCGTTCTCGCGGATTCCGGCACGCATCGTGCGGTACAGCTCCTCATACGCGGCGTCGACCATCGAGCACGCCATGTTCAGCAGCGTGATCTCGTCCTGAGTCTTGATCACCCGCGCCTGCTGCATCAGCTGCTGCCCGTCGGCGACCTTGATCCCCGCGCGCTGGAGCGCGAACAGCACCTGGGGCTCGATCGCGTCGATCCCGACCGGTTCGTCGAGCAGCCCGCGCTGCTCCAGCTCGACGCGGATCTTGTTCGCGACGTCCTCGGCGCGCCCCGACTCCGGAGACATCGCTCCTCTCAGCGTCGAGATCCCGGCGCGCGAGCGGCCGTCCCCCAGCCACGGGTTGTAAAGCTGATGGTGGCGGGCGGCAGAGCCGAAGTCCCACATGATCGGCTCGTCGCCCTGCGGCAGCAGGCAGAAGCGGTTGAGCTTGTCGGCCGCCCAGGTGCCGATGTGGGTGGCGGTGATGTAGCGGATGTTGCCCATGTCGAAGCACAGCAGCGCCCCGAGCTCGGAGGTCGCGAGCAGCGACTTGATCCGCGCCAGCCGCTCGTCGCGCAGGCGGTCGTAGCTCACCCGCTGCTCCCAATCGACGCCCATCACGCCGTAGCTATGCAGACCCATCGCAGCCACCCTTCTCAAGTTTTGCAAACGATTGCACGATCGTACCCGCGATCGGGATGAGGCTCAACGGGCGACGGGCCCGCGTGCTCTGCGGGGTGCTGCGAGTTACTGCGTCTCAGGCTCAGTTAGTCGACGCACCCCTCTCGTGGCTGGGCTCGGCGTGATCGCCACGTTGCCGATCTTGACCGTCCAATGGCGCTCGGCTACAGTTTTGCAATCGATTGCAAGGGGAGGACCTAGGAGCTAGATGGCTGGCGACCAGAGGACGCGCCTCGGCTGGGTGGGTGTGGGGCGGATGGGCCGCGCACTCGTCATGCGATTGCTCGATGCGGGCCACGAGGTCGGCGTCTACAACCGGACGCGGGCGAAGGCCGAGGACCTGACCGAGCACGGCGCGACGCTAGTCGACTCCCCCGCCGAGCTGGCCGACCGCGAGATCGTGTTCACGATGGTGGCCGGCTCCAGCGACGTCGAGGAGGTCGTCGCCGCACTCCTATCGCGCGACGGTACCCGGCCCGGGCTGATCGTCGACTCGACGACGATCTCGCCCGCGTTGGCGGAGGGAATCCGCGCCTACGCGCACGAGCGCGGCACCGCGATGCTTGCCGCGCCGGTCAGCGGCAACCCGAAGGTCGCCGAGAGCGGCCGGCTGACGATCGTCGCGTCAGGCCCGCCGGAGGCCTGGGAGTTGGCCCGGCCGTACCTCGAACTGCTGGCCCGGCGCGTCACGTACGTCGGCGACGGCGAGCGGGCGCGGCTGGTCAAGATCTGCCACAACCTGATGCTCGGGGTCGTCGCACAGTGTATGGCCGAGGTGACGGTGCTGGCCGAGAAGGGCGGCATAAAGCGCTCGGACTTCCTCGAGTTCCTCAACGACAGCGTGATGGGCTCGACGTTCACGCGCTACAAGAGCCCCGCCTACGTGAACCTCGATTTCACGCCGACATTCACGCCGGAGCTGCTGCTGAAGGATTTCCATCTCGGGTTCGAGGCGGCCCGCGAGATGGAAGTCTCGATGCCGCTCGCCGCCACCACTGAGCAGATCATCCAGGGGCTGGTCGGCTTGACCGGCAACGACGTCGATTTCGCGGCCCTGCTGGAGCTGGCCGCGAACGCGTCGGGGCTCGCGCTGGAAGCCGAGAACGTCGAGGTCGACGACGGCCTCAGCGAGCTGAGCCCCAACGGCGACGTCCGCGCGCCGACGCCCGAGACCCGCTAGACCAACAGCGCGACCGGCCGCTCGAGCAGCTCCGTGACGCGCCCGAGGAAGCGCGCGCCGTCGGCCCCGTACAAGATCCGGTGATCGCAGGCGAGCGTCAACTCGGCCGTCGGCCGGGCGACGACCGCGCCAGCTTCGTCGACGATTGCGCGCGACTTCACTGAACCGACCGACAGGATCGCCGCCTGCGGCGGGTTGATCACGGCCGAGAAGCTGTCGACGCCGTACATCCCGAGGTTGGAGATCGTGAACGTCCCGCCCCCCAGCTCGCCCGGTGTGACCGAGCCGTCTCGGACGCGCGCGGCGAGCGACCGCGACAGCTCGGCGATCTCCGCGGCCGTCTTCTAATCGGCGTCGAAGATCGTCGGCACGACGAGCGCATCCTCAGCGGCGACCGCGATCCCGACGTTGACCCGTGAGTGGAGCTCGATCCGGTCGTCACGGTAGGAGCCGTTTACGCGCGGGAACTCGCGCAGCGCCAACGCCGCCGCCCTTACGACCAGGTCGTT
>JBKQJQ010000032.1:0-10775 GCA_052147875.1 Solirubrobacteraceae bacterium
GCTGGTCGAGGTGCTGTTCAACATCCAGGGCCTGGGGCTGCTGTTCTTCACCGCGCTCCAGAACGGCGACTACCCGATCCTGCTGGCGTACACCGTCCTCGGCGGCATTCTCACGGTGCTCGGCAACCTGATGGCTGACATCGCCGTCACCGTCGCGGACCCGAGGGTTCGGATTTGACCGATAGCACCGAAAGCACCGAGAACCGCGTCAAGCCCCTCGGCCCCGTCGACATCGCGGCGCCGTTCGGCGACGATCCCGCCCGGTTCTTGGAAGAGGCCGAGGGCGGCGAGGTGCAGGCGATCGCAAGTGGCTGGCGACTGGCGCTGCGCGAGTTCGCCGATAACAAGGTCGCGGTGCTGGGCGTCGCGATCCTCGTGTTCTTCGTCCTGTTCTGCTTTGTCGGGCCGCTCGTCTACCACACCAACCAGACGCTGACGCAGCCGCTGAACTCCAATCTGGCACCCGGGCAGGCCAGCCCCCTGAGCGGCCAAACGTACCCCCTCGGGACCGACGAGCACGGCTTCGACGAGCTCGGCCGGATCATGCTCGGCGGCCAGACCGCGCTCGAGATCGGCTTCTTCGCGGCGTTGATCTCGATCGTGATCGGGACCCTCTACGGCGCCGTCTCCGGCCTCTCGGGACGCCTGATCGACGGGGTCATGATGCGGTTCGTCGACATCGTGTACTCGATCCCATTCCTGTTCATCGTGCTCGTGCTGGCGACCAAGTTCAGCGCGACCGTCCTCGAGGAGAGCCTGTTGCTCGGCTTCTTCTCGTGGCTGGTGCCAGCACGACTGATGCGCGGCGAGGTATTGACGTTGCGCGAGCGGGACTTCGTGTGGGCGGCGCGGGTGATGGGCAGCGGCCGGTCGCGGCTGGTCTATAGGCACCTGATCCCGAACGCGCTCTCGGTCGTGATCGTAAACGTGACGTTTCTGGTCGCGGACTCGATCCTCGCGCTCGCCTACCTTGGCTTTCTCGGCTTCGGATTGCAGTATCCGGCTGCATCGTGGGGGGACATGCTCGGCAACGCCGACACCTACATCTCCAACGGCCAGTGGTGGCTGGTGTATCCGGTCGGGTTCTGCCTGGTGGCGGTCGTGATGGCGTGCAACCTTGTCGGCGACGGCCTGCGCGATGCGCTCGACGTGCGGCTGAGGCGACGTTAGTGACGTCACCGGCTGGCGCGCTCGAGGTGAGCAACCTCAGCACGCACATCGAGTTGTCGCGCTCGACCGTCCAGGCGGTCGGGAACGTCGATCTGGCCATCGACCGCGGCGAGACCCTGGGACTGGTGGGCGAGTCCGGCTGCGGCAAGTCGATGCTCGGGTTGTCGATCCTCGGCCTGCTCCCGAGCGGCGGCAAGATCCTCGAGGGGTCGGTCAAGCTCGACGGGCGCGAACTCGTCGGGCTCCCGGACTCCGAGCTGCGCAAGCTCCGCGGCAACGAGGTCGCGATGATCTTCCAGGACTCGCAGTCATCGCTGAACCCGACCAAGAAGATCGGAGAGCAGGTGGCCGAGCCGGTCCGGCTGCACCGCGGGGCATCGCGCACGGAGGCGCGCGACCGCGCTTTCGAGGTGTTGGAGCTGGTCGGGCTGCCGAGGCCCAAGGAGCGCCTCGAGCAGTACCCGCACCAGCTCTCGGGCGGCCTGCGCCAGCGCGTGATGATCGCGGTCGCGCTCGCCTGCGAGCCGAAGGTGCTGCGCGCCGACGAGCCGACGACGGCGCTCGATGTGACGATCCAGGCGCAAATCCTCGCGCTGCTCGACGACCTCGAGGATCGCCTCGGGATGTCGACGCTGCTCGTCACGCACGACATGGGCGTCGTCGCGGGGAGGACCAACCGGATCAGCGTGATGTACGCGGGGCGGATCGTCGAGAGCGCGACGACCGGAGAGATCTTCGGCGCCATGCGCCACCCCTACACCCAGGCGCTGCTCGGTTCGATCCCGAGGCTCGATCAGGACAACCGCGAGGCGCTCGTCAGCATCCGCGGCCTGCCGCCCGATCTCACCAACCCGCCCCGCGGTTGCCGCTTTGCGCCACGCTGCCCGCGCGCGACTGATCAGTGCCGTGCGGAGGAGCCGCCGCTGACAGGCGACCCAGGGCATCTGTTCGCCTGCTGGCACCCGGTCGATGGGCCGATCGAGCGACCGAAGGTCTTCGCCGGGGCCAACTCCGCGGCCCTCCCGGAAGCGAGCACCAACGGCCACCTGCTCGAGATCGACCAGGTCGTGCGCGAATACCCCGTCACGGCGGGAGCGATCCTCCAACGCAGGGTCAACTCGGTGAAGGCGGTGTCCGGCGTTTCGCTGCATGTCGACGCCGGCGAGGCGCTGGGGCTCGTCGGCGAGTCCGGCTGCGGCAAGACGACACTGGGGAAGCTGATCGTCGGCGTCGAGAAGCCGGATTCCGGGAGGATCGCGCTGGCCGGGCGTGAGGTCTTCAGGATGCGCGGGAGCGGCTTGCGGCGCGCCCGCCGCGACCTTCAGATGATGTTCCAGGATCCCTACGCCTCGCTGGACCCGCGGATGCGAGTTCAGGCGATCCTGCGCGAGCCGCTCGCGATCCAGAATGTCGGCTCACGCAAGCAGCAGGACCAGAAGATCCGGGCGCTGCTCGATGAGGTCGGCCTGCCCCAGAACGCGCTCGAGCGCTATCCGCATGAGTTCTCGGGCGGGCAGCGCCAGCGGATCGCGCTGGCGCGAGTGCTGATGCTGGAGCCGAAGGTGATCGTCGCCGACGAGCCGGTCAGCGCGCTCGACGTCTCGATCCGCTCGCAGGTCCTGAACCTGATGAAGCACCTGCAGGCCGAACATCAGCGCGCCTCGATCGTCATCTCGCACGACCTGGCGGTCGTCAAGTACCTGGCTGACCGGATCGCGGTCATGTACCTGGGCAAGATCGTCGAGCTCGGAACCGGCGAGGACATCTACCGCCAGCCGGCGCATCCGTACACCGAGGCGCTGATCAAGACGATCCCGGTCCCGGATCCGGCCGCCGAGCGCGCGAAGACCGAGGTCGGCATCCGGGGCGAGCTCCCGAGCCCGATCGATCCACCGTCCGGCTGTCGCTTCAGGACGCGCTGCCCGCGCGCGCAGGACCTGTGCGCGGCTGAGGAGCCACCCCTGCGCCGGTTCGGGCCGACGCAACAGGCGGCGTGTCACTTCCCGCTGCGGGAGCCGGATGCCGCCGCGGCTACTGCGTGATCCCGACCGCGTCGAGAATGAAGGCTTGGACCTCGGCCTCGTAGCGGAACCGCGCGCCGCGGCCCGACGGTCCGCCGTGGGCGCCGACGCCGACCTGCGCCCGGAACAGCAGCTGCGCGTCTGACGTATCCGTCGCCCTCAGTCTCGCCACCCACTTGGCGGGCTCGTGGATCGAAACCCTCGGATCGTGGACCGCGCCGGTGACGAGCAGCGCCGGACGGCGGCCGGCCGGCGGGTTGTCATACGGGGAGTACGAGCGTAGGAGCGCGTAGTCATCGGGCCGCCGCGGGTCGCCCCACTCCTCCCATTCGTTGGCGGTCAGCGGGATCGAGTCGTCGAGCATCGTCGTCACGACGTCGACGAACGGCACCTCGGCGATCACCGCCCGCCAGCGATCCGGCCGCATCGAGTACACCGCACCCTGCAGCAGCCCACCGGCAGACGCGCCGCGCGACACGATCCGGTCGCCGTCCACGTAGCCGCCGGCCAGCCAGTCGGCGACCGCGACATGATCGCTGAACGTATTGGGCTTGGAGTGCAGCCGGCCCTGTTGCCACCACCACCGTCCGCACTCGCCGCCGCCGCGGATGTGTGCAACCGCGTAAACGACGCCCCGGTCGAGCAGCGACGGGAGGCTGCGGCCGAACGCCGGGTCGATGCAGGCCTCGTAAGCACCGTAGCCGTACAGCAGGCAAGGCGCGCTGCCGTCGAGCGGCGTCGACCGAAGGCGGGCAATCGTCACCGGAATCGGCGTGCCGTCGGATGCCGGTGCCGTCAGGCGCTCGGTGCGGTAGCGGGCTGGATCATGGCCGGGTACCTCGATCCGCTTCAGCAGCCGCCTTTCCCCGGTCGCGAGCTCGAGCTCGTACCAGGCGGTCGGTTCGATCAGGGATTCCTCGGCGATGATCACCGAGCTCAGCTCGTAGTCCTCGGCATGCTCGAGCCTGATCGTGCCGGCCTCGATGCTCGGAGCCACCTCGCGGACGTTGCCGCCGTCATGGTCGCAGATGATCAGCAGCGGATCTCCGTGGCGCCTGACCGTCAACACCAGATGGTCGACAAGCACGTCGCATCGAAGCAGACGGGTGTCGTCCCTGGCGGGCGCGACCGCCGAACAGTCGACCGGCTCCCAGTTATCGCGGCCTGGAGCAGCGAGCGGTGCCCGCGTGAGCGTGAACTCCTCCGCGCCGGAGTCCGTGACCAAGTACAGCGCGTCCGGTCGCGCGTGATCGAGCCGATATTCGACGCCGCGCAGACGCGGCTCGACCAGCACCGGATCGTCGAGCGGGCGCTCGAGGCTCAGCAGCCAGACCTCAGTGGAGTCGCGCGACTCGGCCGTGATCAACGCCAGGTCGCCGCTCCGCGCCGCCCGCAGAGTTAGCTCAAAACGCTGATCGGGCTCCTCGAACACGAGCTCGTCCTCGCCTCCCACGCGATGGCGCCAGACCTGAAACGGCCGGTGGAGCTCGTCGGGCACGAGGTAGAACAGGTACTCAGCGTCGGTGCTCCACGCCAAGCCCGGCACGCTTCGTGCGATCAGGTCCGGAAGGTCCTCGCCAGTCACCAGGTCCCTGATCCGCAGCTCGTAGATCTCAGCCCCGCTGACGTCGGCCGACCATGCGAGCAGGGCGCCGCCGGGACTCGGCTCGCTCACCCCGATGTCGGCAAATCCGGTTCGCGCGGCGACCACGTTCTCGTCCAGCAGCACCTGCTCGGCGCCGTCCGTCGATCGCGAACGCAGGAGCTGCAGATCGTCTCGGCCGGCCTCGAGGCGGGTGCGGTACATGAAGCCGCCATGTGGCCAGCTGACCGAGTACTCATCCCCGGCCGGGGTCCTCGCGGTCGCCTCGGCGGATAGCGTCGCCGCCAGCGCCTCGAGCGGCTGGCTGCGGGCGTCGTAGTAGACGCGCTCCTCGACGAGATAGTCACGGAGTGCCGGCGCCTCCAGGTCGCGCATCCAGGCGTAATCGTCCGCCACCCGCTCGCCGTGCAGCTCGCGGACGAACGGCACGCGGGGCGCGACCGGCGGTGCGAGATGTTTAGGCTCAAGCGTCATCGCGATCGCACTGCTAGCACCGCCCAGCCGCCCGCAAGAGCTCATGCACTCGCTCGGCCGGCAGACCGTGGGACGTGTTGCCATCTCGGCCGGTGACCGTCGGCGCCGCAAGCATGCTGTTCAGCACGGCCTCCTCGGTCGCCTCCACGACCGCGGCGAACAGCGGGTCAAGCGCCCGGCCGGTCACGGCCACCGGGCGATCCTGCGACGTCGGGGGCTGCGACCCCCGACCGTCGGTCCGCGGGCCTCGCAGCCCAGTCGCCAGCGCGACGAAGATCTCCCCACTCCCGTGGTTACCGGTGGAGCCGGTCCTGGCCAGTCCGAGGCCGGCACGCCTGGCGATGCGCGCGCAGGCCGCCGAGTCGAGCGGGGCGTCGGTCACGACGAGCACGATGCACGACCCGTCCTGTTCGCCGCCGATGCCGTCGCCAGTCTCCAGCAGCCGGCCGACCGGAACCCCGTCGACCGTCAGCCGCCGGCGCTCGCCGAAGTTGGACAGCAGCAGAACGCCGACGCAGTGCCCGGCTGGCGTCAGCCGCGACGCGGACCCGATGCCGCCCTTGAAGCCCAGGCAGCGCATGCCGGTTCCCGCCCCGACCGCACCTTCGGGCGGTGCGGGCCCACCGGCCGATGCACGGGCGGCGGCGAGCGCCGCGCGGACGTCACCGGTCGTCACCTGCATCCGCCGCGCGTCGTTCAGAAAGCTGTCGTCGCACTCGGCGACGATCGGGATGATCACGTCATCGGTCCCGATTCCCGGGTCCTCCTCGATCAGCAGCTCGCACGCTGCGTCGTACACCCGTCCAAGCTGCATCGTCGAGGTCATGAACACTGGGGTCTCCGCCAGCCCCCACTCGCTGGCGGCCAGAAAGCCGGTGCACTCGCCGGCCCCGTTCAGGACCGCGCCGCCAGCCGGGACAGGGCTGCGGAACATGTTGCCGCCCAGGTCGACGACCGTGACGCCGGTCCTTGCCACGCCGCGGCCGGTTGGCGGCCCAGGCTCGTCGCGCCAGACGGTCGCGTGGCCGACGCCGACACCAGCCACGTCGATGATCGATCGGGTCGGGCCGCTGGGCAGGATCCCGATCGTGATCCCGAGGTCGGCGACGCGCGTCATCGGGTGATCATTACGCAACAGCTCCAGCCGTGCCGATGACACTTTCCGGCACCCCGGTCGTATGGCACGAGGATTGCCTGCTCCACGATCCCGACGGCGAGGTCTGGCTTGGGGTCTGGGAGCCTGGCACCGAGGTAGCGCAGCGCGCGGTCGTACTCCTGGATGCGCTAACAGCGGCCGGGGCCGAGCTAACGACGGCGACGACCCACGGCGAAGAGCAGATCCTCGCGGTCCACGACGCCGCGCTTGTCGACCACCTGTCGACCGTCTGGGCTGACTGGGAAACGGCCGGCTACCCGACTGAGCACGGCCGTCGCCGCGTGGTTCCATATCTATTTCCGACCGCCGGCCTGCTCTCGGGGCTGCCGGTGCGATCGCCGACCGCCACCCACGGCCGGGTCGGAAGGTTCTGCTACGACACGATGACGCTGATCGGTCCCGGGACCTGGCCGGCGGTCAGGGCAGCCACCGACGCGGCGCTGACCGCTGCTGAGCTGGTCGCCGCCGGGGCACCGCTCGCGTATGCCCTCTGCCGGCCGCCAGGACACCACGCCGGGCCGGCCGCACACGGCGGCTCGTGCTACCTCAACAACTCGGCGATTGCGGCGCAGGCGCTGCGGGGGTCGGGGGCCGCCAGGGTCGCGGTGGTCGACATCGACGCGCACCACGGCAACGGCACCCAGGCGATCTTCTACGGCCGCGACGATGTATACGTCGGCAGCCTGCACGTCGACCCCGGCGCCGGTTGGTTTCCGCACTACGTTGGCTACGCCGATGAGCGCGGAACCGGCGCGGGGCTTGGCGCCAACCGCAATCTCCCGCTGGCCCCAGGCGCCGGCGACGCCGACTGGCTGGACGCGGTGGATCTGTTGTGCCGGGACGTTCGCGCGCACGGTGCTGAGGCGCTGGTCGTGTCGCTCGGGGTCGATGCCGCCGCTTCGGATCCCGAGAGCCCGCTCCAGGTCACCACCGATGGGTACCGGCAGGCGGGTGCACGGATCGGCGCCCTCGGACCGGCGGTCGTGGTCCAGGAAGGCGGATACGACCTCGCCGCGATCGGCGGACTGGTCGTCGCGGCGCTCGACGGCCTGCGGTCAGGCGGCCCCGCATGACGGGCTGCCCCGCTTGACGGGCTGCCCCGCTTGACGGGCCGCCCCGCTTGACGGGCCGCCCCGCTTGACGGCCGCCCCGCTTGACGGGGTCGACGCGCGTTCCGTAGGGTGCGCCGATGCCCCGCACCCGCGCCTGGAACCGCGATCCGGTCGTCGTCACCGTCGCCCCCACCGGGGCCGACGTGTTTCGCACCAACAACCCGCACATCCCCTACACGACCGCCGAGATCGCGCAGTCGAGCATCGAGGCGGCGGACGCGGGCGCGACGGTCGTCCACCGGCACGTGCGCGAGGACGACGGCACCCCGAGCGGGCGCCCGGAGCTGTTCAAGGACGTGATGGCGCGGATCCGCACGGGCAGCGAACTGATCACGATGGTCTCGACCGGCGGCGCCAACGACATGACGATCGAGCAGCGCACGACCGGTCTCGAGGCTGGGCCCGACCTGTCCGGCGTCGAATCCGGCTCGATGAACTTCGGCGACGAGACGTTCATCACACCGCCGCCCGCCGCCCGCGGGATCATCGAGCGCGCGACGCGGGCTTCAATCGGGCTGGAGGTCGAGGCGTTCGACGTCGGCCACGTGGCGACCGCGGTTCGCTGGCTCGAGGATGGCGTGATCGGATCGCCGATGCGGATCAACCTCGTGTTCGGCGTGCCGGGCGGGATCGACGCCTCGCCGGAGGCACTGGTCGCGATGCTGCGGCCACTGCCGCCCGAGACGTTCTGGACCGTCACCTGCGTGGGACGCCACCACCCGAGGATGCTCGCGCTGGCGCTCCTGTATGGCGCTCCGTGCATAAGGACCGGGCTCGAGGACGCCGTCTACATCAGCCGCGGCGTCCTGGCTGAGTCGAACGCCGCACTGGTACGGGCGGCGATCGAGCTCGCGCACGCGGTCGGTCGCGAGGTCGCGACGCAGGATCAGGCGCGGACGCTGCTGGGGCTCGCGACGTCCGAATGAGCTCGCTGATCGAGGCGATCGGCGCCACGCGGGTGCTGGAGCCGGCCGGCGCCCTGCCGCAGGCGGCGGTGAGGCTGGACGCGGCGCCACCGGTGCGGCCGTACGAGATCGAGCTCGAGGTCGACACGCTCTGCCTCGACTCGACGAGCTTTCGCCAGCTCGCGGACTCAAACGCCCGCGACCCGGTCGGGATCGGCGCCGCGATCCTCGCGATCGTCGCCGACCGAGGCAAGATGCATAACCCGGTGACAGGATCGGGCGGCATCCTGGCGGGCTCGGTCAGCGCGGTCGGAGCGGCGTACCCAGACCCGCCACCGCTCGGCCTGCGGGTGATCTCGCTCACCTCGCTCACCAACACCCCGCTGCGCCTGGAAGCGGTCGGCCAGCTCGACCCGCGCAGCCCGCACCTGCCGGTCACAGGCACCGCATACATGGCGTCGGCGGTTCCGTGGACTGCGTTTCCCGACGACATCTCGCTCGACGCCGCGCTGGCCGCGATCGACGTCTGCAACGCCGCCTCGCAGACGCGGGAGCTGATCGGCGCCGACACGCGCACGGTCATCGTTCTGGGCGGCGGCCACGCAGGGCTGGTCGCACTCGCCGCCGCGCGCGATTCGCTGCGGCCCGGGTCGAAGCTGGCGCTGATCGACGCGAGCCCGCGGATCTGCGAGCGGGCCCGGGACCTGGACCTGTGCGACGTCGCGATCCGCGCCGACCTGCGCGACCCAATCGAGTCGCTTCGCAGGCTCGACGAGACCGGGGTGGCGCGCGCCGACCTGACGGTTGTGGTGGTCAACTCGACCGACTGCGAGGCCGCCGCGATCCTGCTGACCGCGGACCACGGAACGGTGCTGTTCTTTTCGATGGCGACCTCGTTCACGAAGGCCGCGCTCGGGTCAGACGGGCTCTCGTCCGCGGCGCGGATGCTCGTCGGTTCGGGCTTCGCACCCGACCGGGGCGTGTATGCGCTTGAGCTGATAGGTCGCGACGAGCGCCTTCAGCGTGCGATCGCCGACGATTGATCGGCCATCAGCAGCGCGTCGTTCCAGGCGCCCAGCGCCCGCGCGCGTTGGGTGTAGCGGTGCAGCGGGTACTCGAGCGTGAAGCCGATCGCGCCGGTCACCTGCTGGCAGGCCTCGCACGCGTCGGCGATCGCCGGCCCTGCGTGGGCGAGCGCATCGCCGTCGGGACGGTGCCCGGCGAGCAGTTCGACCCCGCGCACGTCGGTGGCCGCGTCGGCGAGCAGCTGCTGCACCGGCGCCAGCGCCGCGAGCGTTGACCCGAACGCCCGACGCTGGCCGACGTAGCCGACCGTCAGGTCAAGCGCGGCCCGCCCGAGCCCGGCGAGGTATCCGACCCCAGCGGCTGTCCAAGCACTCGCCGCCGTCTCTGTGCCGCTCACCTCCGACGGCTCGCCCAGTTCGAGCATGCGGTGCACATCGAGCCCGTCGGACGATGCGACGGGCTCGGCCCGTACGACGGTCCGCCTGACGACGACCCCCCCGTCGCATCCGAGCGCCGCGTGCTGGGGGACGAGCGTCCGGACCAGATCGCCGACGAGCGGGCTGCCGCCGAGCAGACGGTCGACGTGGTGCAGGGGTGCGAGCCGCCGCCCAAGCTCGAGCGCACCGAGCCCTGCGCACGCGACGAGCTCCGGGTCCTGCGCCAGCGCGCTCCACCCGAGCTCGTCCAGCAGCGTCGTCAACTCCGCCTGCGCATCAGCCCCCGCGTCGCCGGGAGACCAGCCACCGGGCGGCCGCGCATGGCGATCAAGCAACCGGGCGACGCTTTCGGCGAACGCACGCGCCTCGCTCAAAGTTGGTGGCACTCGGCCAACACCTCCTCGGTGTGCTCGCCGAGGGCCGGGATCGGATGCCGGGGAGGGGTCACGACGCCGTCGATCTTGAACAGCGAACCGAGCAGCTTCACCGGGCCGACCGCTTCGTGCGCGAGCGTGTGAACGAGCCCGTTGGCCTGGAGCTGGTCGTGCTCGAACAGCTGATCGAGAAGACGGACCTCCGAGGCGGGAACGCCGGCCGCGCGAAACTGCGTCACCAGCGACCGCGCAGGCTCGCTTGCGATCCGGCGCTCGAACTCGGCCACGAGCTCGAGCCGGCGCGTGCGCTCACCGGCGCTGGCGGGAGGCGCCTGCGGGTTCGCCGCCCAGCGGTCCTCGAGCCCGAGCACGGACGCGGCGGCAACGCGCTGGCGCTCGTTCAGGCAGGCGAGCACCAAGAACCCATCAGCGGCGGCGTAGCCGCGGTAGTAGGGCTCGAGCTCGTCCTGCGCGCGTTTGGCGTCAGATTGGCGATG
>JBKQJQ010000033.1:0-13489 GCA_052147875.1 Solirubrobacteraceae bacterium
CCGCGCTGTGTGAGCCGCCCGGCGTAACAAATGTCTGGGTGGCGCGCCCGCAACGGACGCCGCGCGGAACACACAGGCGGGATGCTCAGCTACCTTTGCTCTCGATGCCCGACACCGTCGTCATGAAGTTCGGCGGCACCTCGGTCGCCGACGCCGAGCGGATGAAGAACGCCGCCCGCCGGATCGTCGCCCAGCGCGAGTCCGGCAAGCGGGTCGTCGCCGTCCTGTCGGCACGCGGCCAGACGACCGACGAGCTGATTGCGATGGCCGAGGAGGTCTCCCCAGACCCCGACCGGCGCGAGCTGGACATGCTGCTGTCGACCGGCGAGCGGATCTCGTGCGCGCTGTGCGCGATGGCGATCAACGACCTTGGCCATCGCGCGATCAGCCTGACCGGATCGCAGGCCGGAATCGTGACCGACAGCTCGCACACAAAGGCGCGGATCATCGATGTCCGCGCCGACCGGATCCAGGACGCGCTCGGCGAAGAGCTGATCGTGCTCGTCGCCGGCTTTCAGGGCGTCTCGACCAGCCGCGACGTGACGACGCTCGGCCGCGGCGGCTCGGACACGACCGCGGTCGCGCTCGCGGCGGCGATCGACGCCGAGGTGTGCGAGATCTACACCGACGTGGCCGGCGTGTTCAGCGCCGACCCGCGGATCGTTCCCGACGCGCGGAAGCTGCCGCAGGTGAGCTTTGAGGAGATGCTCGAGATGGCCGCCTCGGGCGCCAAGGTGCTGCAGCTGCGGTCGGTCGAATATGCCCGCACGCACGGCGTCAAGATCCACTGCCGATCGAGCTTCGATCCCGCCCCAGGTACCTTTGTGCTCGGAGAGGACCAGACCATGGAACACCCGCTGATCACAGCCGTCACCCATTCGACCGACGAGGCCCGGATCACGCTGCTGGGCGTCCCCGACCGTCCCGGCGCCGCCGCGTCGATCTTCACCGCGCTGGCCGAGGCCAACTGCAACGTCGACACGATCATCCAGAACGAGCCGCTCGAGGAGGGCCGCGACGCGGAGGTATCGTTCACGATCGGTACCGAGGACCTTCGGGCGGCTGAGCAGGCGCTCGAGCCGGTCAAAGCCATGCTTGGAGTGACGCGGATCGATACCAACCGTGAGATCGGCAAGGTCTCGATCGTAGGCGCGGGCATGCGCTCGCATCCCGGCGTCGCAGCCAAGGTGTTCGCGACGCTGGCCGACGAAAACATCAACATCGAGATGATCTCGACCTCACCGATCAAGATCTCCTGCATCATCCGCTCCCAGGACGTACCGCAGGCGGTGAAGGCGCTGCACAGCGCGTTCGAGCTGGGGGCGGGCGGGATCGAGCCGGAACGGGGGCCGCGGTGACTCAGCCGGATCACACGGGTGCCGCCCATTCGGGCGAGGCCGGATTACGAGCGGGCGGCAGGCGCGTGGCGGTGGTCGGCGCCAGCGGCGCGGTCGGACGGACAATGCTCGAGCTGCTGCGCGAGCGCGAGTTCCCGGCCGACGAGCTCGTCCTGTTTGGATCGCAGCGGTCCGCGGGCATCCAGATCGGCGGACGCACGGTGCGGCTGCTCGACGAGCACGCCGACATCGACGGCTTCGACATCGCGCTGTTCTCCGCCGGCGCCGGAACCTCGCGTGAGTGGGCGCGGCGGTTCGTCGAGCACGGCGCGACCGTGATCGACAACTCGTCGGCCTTTCGTCGTGACCCCGACGTGCCGCTGGTGGTCTCCGAGGTCAACCCGCACGCGCTCAAGCACCACCACGGCCTGATCGCCAACCCGAACTGCTCGACGATGCAGCTGATGGTGGCGCTCGCCCCGATCCACCGCGCGGTCGGGATCGAACGGCTGGTCGTCGCCACCTATCAGTCGGTGTCCGGAACGGGCCGCAACGCGGTCGCCGAGCTCGAGTCGCAGGTCGACGCATCGCTCCGCGGCGACGAGCTCCCGCCACCGAGCATCTACCCAGACCACATCGGCTTCAACGTGATCGGGGCCGCCGGGAGCTTCGCCGACGATGACGACCACACTGACGAGGAGCGCAAGATGATGTTCGAGACGCGCAAGATCCTCGAGGACGAAGCGATCGGGATCGCGGTCACCTGCGTGCGAGTTCCGGTCCGCGTCGGCCACTCCGAGGCCGTCAACGTGCAGACGCGCGATCCGCTCAGCGCCGCCGAGGCGCGCGAGCTGCTCGCCAGGGCGCCCGGGGTGCTGCTCGACGGCGCGCCGTCGCCGCTGGCCGCCGAGGGACGCGATGAGGTGTTCGTCGGCCGGATCCGCGACGACGAGTCGCATCCGCGGGCGCTCAGCATGTGGGTCGTGTCGGACAACCTGCGCAAGGGCGCGGCGACCAACGCGGTCCAGATCGCCGAGCTGCTGGTCGCCGACCGCGCAGCCTCTTCTGTTGCCTGACGAGCTCTACGAGCTGATGCGGTGCGCGCCTTCGACGCGCCACTTCACGGATCAGGCCGTGCCCCGCGAGCTACTTGAGCGCGTGCTCGACAACGCGCGGTTCGCGCCAAGCGGTGGCAACCGCCAGGGCTGGCGGGTGGTCGTCGTCACAGACCGCGACCTGCGCCGCCGGCTGCGCGAGCTCTACGAGCAGCCGTGGAACGAATACATGATCAAGACCGGCGGTCGGGCGGCGCTCGAGGCGGGCGAGGCGAGCGGTGTGCCCGCTGGCAGGCTGCGGATGCTGCGCGGCGCTGACGAGTTCGCGCATCGGTTCGACGAGGTACCGGTGCACCTCGTGGTGTGCGTCGAGATCGCGGCGCTCGCGATCACCGACGGCGCGCTTGACCGTCCCAGCATCGTCGGCGGCGCGTCCGTATACCCGTTCGTGCAGAACGTGCTGCTCGGGTTGCGCAACGAGCGGCTGGGGGCCGCGTTCACGACGCTGCTGGTGCCGGCCGAGGAACAGGTGCGGGAGCTGCTCGAGATCCCCGACGGGGTCGCGATCGCGGGTCACGTCTCAGTCGGCTACCGCGAGGGTCCATGGCCGACCAAGCTGCGCCGCAACCCGGTCAGCGAGTTCGTGTTCGGCGAGCGCTACGGCGCGCCGTGGTGAGCGGGGGCGAGCGCCACCTCGCCTGAGCGCAACTCGCGCCGGCTGCTGACTCCAAGCTTGCGGTAGATGCTGCTGGTGTGCGAACGGACCGTCTCGAAGCCGACGTGCAGGGTCGCGGCGATCTCGGCGTTCGAGCGTCCGCTGCGAAGCAGCTCGAGTACGTCGACCTCGCATTGGGTCAGGGGCGCGGGGACGGTCGCTGGGGCGACCGCATCGCCGGTGGCGAAGCCGAGCCGGATCGCCTCGAGCAGCTCTTGGACGCAGGCGCTCTTCGCCAGGCAGGCGGTCGCGCCGGCGTCGATCAGCTGCCGGCACTCGGTCGGCGTCGGCTGATCGGCCAGGACCACCAGCCGCGTGGCCGGAAAGGTCGCTCGCAGGTAATGCAGCTCGACGGAGGTTGTCAGCGACGCGGCGTTCAGAATCGCTACGTCGGCCCGGGTGGCGGCGATCGTGGCCGCCAGGCGTGGTTGTTCGACGTCGGCGGCGACCAGCAGCAGCCGGCTGTCTTCACGCAGCAGCGCCTGCAGGCCGTGGCTGACGATGTCCTCGAACTCGCCGAGAACGAGCCTGACCGGCTCAGGATTGATCGTTGTCATGAGAGGTCCCGTTCGCAAACCGGCGCCGACGCCGGGGTCCGTGATGTTGGGGGACGTACCCGCCCCCGGTTGCACTCTCACTCTTATGAGGGAAAAGTAAGCAGCGCAGAAGAGACCGCTGCGGATGTCACGCGGCCGCGACGACGGAGCTCGCCCAGTCGATCACCCGGGTCGGACGGACCACGTGCTTGTTCATCCCAAGCTCCTTAGGCTCCAGCCCGAGGGCCAAGCCGACGAGCTGCGGGAGATGGAGCACCGGCAGGCCGAGATCGCGCGCGACCGTCTTCGCCGCCGCCGGCTGCTGGAGATCCAGGTTGAGATGGCACAGAGGGCACGGTACGACCAAGCAGTCCGCCTCCGCGTCGATCGCGTCACCGAGGTGTCGTCCGGCCATCTTCAGCGACGCATCCTTGTTCATCGTGATGATCGGAAAACCGCAGCACTTATAGACGCCGGCGTAGTCGATCACGGTCCCGCCGAGCGCCTCGATCACCATGTGCATGTAGCGGTCGCGCGGATGCTCCTCGTCGATCGCCAGCCGATCCACCGGCCGCACGATGTAGCAGCCATAGAACGGACCGACCTTGAGGTCGGTCAGCGGACGCTTGACCTTCGCCGTGAGCGCGGCGAGGCCGATTTCCTCGACCAGCAGCCAGAGGAAATTCTTGTTTGTCAGCCCCTTCTCGTACGACAGGCCCTCGTCGGTGAGGTTCTTGTTGATCCGCCCGCGGTAGTCGGTGTTGGCGTCGAGCCGCTCCTGACACTCCGACTGGGCTCCCTGGCAGGTCGAGCAGATGTTCATCATCAGCTCGCCGTCGGTCTGCTGCGCGAGCGCGAACGTCCGCGCGTTGAGGGTGTCCGCCAGCTCCTGGTTGTGCTCGGCGATCACGCCGGCACCGCAGCACGCCGCACGATCGAGCTCGATCATCTCGAGATCGAGCAATGGGGCGATCTTCGCCATCGAACCGTGCAGCTCGGGCGTGAACCCGCGGCTTACGCAGCCCGGCCAGTACGCGACCTTCATGAACTCTCGCTTTCGCTCGGCACTTCCGGCCCGGGGAATGTGGGCGACTTGTCGGCCGGGGCCTCGGGTGGCTGCTGGGGGTGCTCGGGCTCGTCCTCGTAGCCGCTCACGTAGAGGTTCAGCTCGTCGCGCCGTGGGCGCCCCTCCACCTGCTCGTAGATCTCTTTGAGCTGACCGAGGTCGCGCGTCGGGAGCTTGTGCCCGAGCATCGCGATCTTCGGGTTCACCTTCCCGCGCAGCACGCCGGTGATCACCGTCGACAGCGACGACAGCAGCTCCTTGCCGGCCGCCGGGTGGAACTTTCCGAACCACGAGTTGCCGCCGTAGCTGCGCGGCAGTAGCTCGGCTTCGTTGAGCAGCCCGTAGTCGCGCACGAGCGTCACGAAGGCGTCCTCGTGCCGGTGGCCGTTGTTACGGTCGACGATCTCGTAGTCGGTCCCCGCGCGGCGGCGCAGGCGCATGATCTGGCTCATCGGAGCGACGTCCTTCGGGCACGCGTCGATGCAGTTGAAGCAGTGGGTGCAGTCATAGATCCCGTGCGGGTCCTGCGACAGGTCGTGGAGTCGCTCGAGGTGGTCGGCGTCGCGCGGGTCACCGACGAACCGGTAGGCCTTGGCGAGCGCCGCCGGGCCGATGAACAGCGGGTCGATCTCCATCGACAGGCAGTCGGACACGCAGGCGCCGCACTGGATGCAGGCCATCGTCTGCGTGACGTCGACCATGTTGTCGTGCGGGACGATGTACTCGCGCTCCGGGACCGGCTGTTTGTTCACCAGATACGGGGTGACGCGCTGGATCTTGCGCCAGTGCACCGCGTCCATATCGACGATCAGGTCGCGGATCACGGGCATGTTGCCCATCGGCTCGACGTCGATCGTCGTCGTCGGTTCGCCGGTGCTGGCGCCGCCGCCACGCGCCGCCGCGTCCTCGAGGTGCGTGTTGCAGGCGAGCCCGGGGCGCCCGTTCATCCGCACTGCACACGAGCCGCAGATCGCCTGCTGGCACGAGCAACGGATCCCGACCGAGCCATCGACCTCGTCGCGGATCTTGAGGATCGCGTCCAGCACCGAGTTGCGCTCGCCGAGCTCGACCTGGTGCTCGTCCCAGTAAGCGGCCTCGCCAGACTTCGGATCGAAGCGACGGATCCTTAGCGTGTAGTCAGGCACTCAGTACGTCCTTTCCTGGGGCTGCCATTTCGTGATCGTGACCGGCGAATAGCTGATAGTCGGCACGTCGGTGCCGTTGACCGAGATGTCGATGTGCTTCAGCCACTCGCCGTCGTTGCGCTCCGGGTAATCGGTCCGGAACTGAGCTCCGCGCGATTCGGTGCGCTCCTGGGCGCCGACCACGGTCGCCTCGGCGCAATCGAGCATGTAGCCGAGCTCGATCGCACCGATCACATCCTGGTTGAAGACCGTGCCGTGATCGTCGATCGCCGCCTCCGGCTCCTCCTCCTTGAGCCGGCGGATGATCTCGTGCGCCTTCTGCAGGCCGTCGGCGTCCCGGAACACCGCCACGTATTGGTTCATCGTCTCGCCGAGCTCGTCCTTGATCGCCGCCACTCGCCGCCCACCGGCGGGGCGGTCGATGATCGCCTTGATCATCGCGGCAGTGTCGTTTACGCGATTCGGCGAGGTCTCCGGCATCGGCATCTGGAGCGCCCGTTTGGCGGCGTGCTCGCCGCTGCGGCGCCCGAAGATCAGCGTGTCAAGCAGAGAGTTGGCGCCCAGCCGGTTGCCGCCGTGGACCGAGACGCAGGCGACCTCGCCGGCGGCGTACAGCCCCGGGATCGTCGTCTGTCCGTCGGAGTCGGTCTTGACCCCGCCCATGATGTAGTGCTGGCCCGGGTGGATATGTATCGGTTCGCGCGTGATGTCGACGCCGGCGAAGTCGCGACCGATGTTGACGATCTCGCGCAGTGCCTCGAGCGTGCGTCGCCGCGGGACCTTGGTGATGTCGAGCGCGACGGTCCCGTCTGAGAAGCCACGGCCCTCGTTGATCTCGGTCTGCTCCGCCCGCGAGACGACATCGCGCGAGGCGAGCTCGAGCTTGTTCGGGGCGTACTTCTCCATGAACCGCTCGCCCCTGGCGTTCAGTAGCCAGGCGCCTTCGCCGCGAGCGCCCTCAGTGATCAGCAACCCGTTACCCGCCAGCGTCGTCGGGTGGTACTGGATCATCTCCATGTCCATCAGCCGAGCGCCGATTCGGTAGGCCTGGGCGATCCCATCGCCGGTCACGATCAACCCGTTGGTCGTCGGCTTGTACGCTTGGCCGGCGCCGCCCGACGCGAGGATCACGGTCTTGGCGTTGAACACCTCCAGGGTGCCGTCGCGCAGCTTGCGGCAGATGGCGCCGACACAGCGGCCGCTGTCGTCCTGGAGTAGATCGGTCGTGAACCACTCCTCGTAGCGGTCGATCTGGGTGTTGTGCTTCATCAACTGCTCGTAGAGGACGTGCAGGATCGCGTGTCCGGTGATATCGGCCACGTAATAGGTGCGGGCGGCCGAGGCGCCGCCGAACGCGCGCGTGCCGAGGTGCCCGGTCTCGTTGCGGTGGAACGTGACGCCGGCGTGCTCGAGCCACAGGATCTCGTTCGGAGCCTCGCGGCACATGATCTCGATCGCATCCTGGTCGCCGAGATAGTCCGAGCCCTTGACGGTGTCGAACGCGTGCGACTCCCACGTGTCCTCCGGGTTCAGCGCCGCGTTGATGCCACCGGCAGCGGCGACCGAGTGCGAACGCACCGGATGAACCTTGGAGATGATCGCGACCGTCGCGCCCTGCTGGGCCGCGGCAAGCGCCGCGCGCTGGCCCGCGAGTCCGGCGCCGATGATCAGAACGTCGTGTGACGGCACGTTCTGCAATATAAATGGCGGCCGCGTCAGGCGAATGCCGACTGCAGCGCGCGGCGCACCTGCTCGACGGTCACGACGCCGCGCAGCACGCCCTCGCCGTCGACCGCCATCAGCGCCCCCAGCCGCCCGAGCGACTCCGAAGCGAGCAGCTCAGTGATCGGCTGGTCCTCCTCGATACGCAGGCTCGAGACACCTTCGGACTCCAGCACCGCCTGGATCGTCAGCCAACCCTCGCCGCCGTCGGCCGACGCCTGCACCCGCTCACGGCGAGCGATCCCGACGAACCGCCCCGACTCGTCGATCACCGGGAACCAGTCCCATCCGTAGCGCATGAAGTACTCGTCGAGCGCTTGGCCGACGGCCGTCGTCGCCGGGATCGCGACCGGCTGCGAGTCCATGATGTCGCCGACGCGGAGCCCCTCGATCCGCTGAGTCAGCGCCGTCTGCACCAGTGCGCTCTTCGCCGACTGCCAGAGCAGGTAGGCGATTGCCACCAGCCACAGGCCCCCGAAGCTGCCGTAGTCGAGCAGCAGCCAGAGACCGATTCCGGCGAGGAGCACCGCAAAGCCCTGGCCCATCCGCGCGGCGACGCGCGTACCGCGCGACTTCTCGCCGGTGACGCGCCAGATGATCGAGCGTGCGATCCGGCCGCCATCGAGCGGAAATGCCGGCACCAGGTTGAACAGCAGCAGCAGCACGTTCATCGGCAGCAGCAGACTGAGTGACAGCAGCACCGGAGTGATCGTCACGTCGCTGTCGAGCGCGATCGCATGCAGCAGCCGATGCGAGCCGACGATCGCGACGTCCACGGCGAGACAAACTAGGATCACGCCCAGAGTTGCGACTGGACCTGCCACCGCGACCTTGAAGTCCTCACCGGGCGTTGCCGCGTCGCGCCCCATCTGTGTCAACCCACCAAACAGGAAAAGATCGATCCGCTTGACCTCGATTCCCTGCCTGCGAGCGACCAGCGCGTGGCCCAGCTCGTGCACGATCAGTGACGCGAACAGCAGCAGCACACTGATCACGGTCGTCAGGTACGCGACCGCGTCTGAGCTGTGCAGCGTCGCGCGAAACGGCCCTGACAGCAGGAAGATCAGCAGGAACAGGATCAGGAACCAGCTCGGATCGACTCCGACCCGGAACCCGAAAACGTCCATCAGCTTGATCGATCCCGACCTTCGCCACATACTGCAATGGTCGCATAGGCCACAGCTGCCGCCGCCGATCGATTTTCCGGCCGCCAGGAGAGTGCAATGAACACCCGCATGCAGGAACTGAAGGAGCGCATGGCGCAGCTGTCAGACATTCGCCACGTCTCGTCGCTGGCTCACTGGGACCAGCAGACGATGATGCCGAGGCTCGGCGGCGCCGGTCGTGCGGAGTCGCTGGCGACGCTCGAGCGGATCGGCCACGAGCTGTTCATCGATGACGAGACGGGGAGGCTGCTTGAAGGGGCGGCGAGCGAGCTCAACGGCGCCGATCCGGCCTCCGACGACGCGAGCCTGGTGCGGCTGGTGCGCCGTCAATGGGACAAGGCGCGGCGCGTGCCGACTGAGCTCGCCGCCGAGCTGACCCGAGCGGCGTCGCTGGGACAGGAGGCTTGGATCGACGCGCGCGCCAACTCCGACTTCGCCGCCTTCGCGCCGTATCTCGAGCGCAACTGGGAGCTCGCGCGGCAGTACGTCGATTGTCACATGGGTAGCGGCGATTACGAGGTCCCGTATGACGTGGTGCTCGACGACTACGAGCCGCTGATGAAGACGGCCACGGTTGCGGAGCTGTTCGGGGAGCTGCGGTCAGAGCTTGTGCCGGTGATCGCGGCGCTGACGAGTGACGGAGTGACCGTCGACGACAGCCCGCTGCACGGCCATTTCCCGGTCGTCCAGCAGCGTCCGCTGATCGCCGACACGGTCGCGCTGATGGGCTTCAGCCGCGACGGCTGGCGGCTCGACGACACGGTTCACCCATTCGCCACGCGGATCGGTAGCGGCGATGTGCGGATCACGACGCGCTGGGACGAGAGCTACTTTCCGGCTGCGCTGTACGGCGCGATGCACGAATGCGGACACGGCCTCTACGAGGCCGGCATCCCCTCATCGCTTGCTCGCAGCCCGCTGGGCGCCGGCGAGTCACTCGGGATGCACGAGTCCCAGAGCCGCCTGTGGGAGAATATGGTCGGTCGCGGACGCCCGTTCTGCACGGTGCTGGCGCCGCTCGTAGGCGAGCACCTCGGTGGCTCGCTGATTGGTCTCGACGCTGACACCCTGTATCGCGCGGTCAACCGGATCAGGCCGTCCTACATCCGCGTCGAGTCCGACGAGGTGACATACGCGCTGCACATCGTGCTGCGGTTCGAGCTCGAGCAGCAGCTGATCGACGGCAGCCTGGCAATCGAGGACCTCCCCGAGGCATGGAACACGCGGTTCGCCGAGTTCTTCGGGATCGAGGTCGACAACGACACCAACGGCGTTCTTCAGGACGTCCATTGGTCGGCCGGCCTGATCGGCTACTTCCCGACGTACGCGCTCGGCAACCTGATTGCCGGCCAGCTTTGGGAGCGCGTGCACGTTGACATTCCCGATCTCGACGAGCGGCTCGCGGTCGGCGATTTGTCGCCGCTGCGCGACTGGCTGATCGAGCACATCCACCGGCACGGGTCGAAGTTCACGACCTCGGAACTGCTCGAGCGGGCAGTCGGCGGCCCGATGACGGTGGGCCCGTTCGTGCACTACGTCAAGAGCAAGCTGAGCGACGTCTACGGCGTCGACCTCGGCGCCTGAGCGTTTGATCGGGGCGCCTCGAAGCGCCCGTCGCCGTGCCCCGGACGCCAGCCCGCGGCGCGCTCGATGTGGCGCCCGCTATAGCATCGGCAGCAACGAATTATGACTCGACGGTTGCGCATCGCGGCTGAGGTTGCGGCGCCTGCTTAGGAAGGGAACAACGTTCAATGGACAGTTCATCTCCAGTAAAAGTGGCAGTGACTGGCGCCGCCGGTCAGATCGGCTACGCGATCCTGTTCAGGATCGCGAGTGGACAGCTGCTGGGACCTGACACGCCGGTGCACCTGTCGCTGCTCGAGATCCCCGCGGCGGTGCAGGCCGCCGAGGGTACGGCGATGGAGCTCGACGACTGTGCGTTTCCACTGCTGGCCGGAGTCGACATCTACGACGATCCAAATAAGGCCTTCGACGGGACCCAGATCGCGCTGCTCGTCGGCGCCCGGCCGCGCACGAAGGGCATGGAGCGCGGCGACCTGCTCGAGGCCAACGGCGGCATCTTCAAGCCACAGGGCAGGGCCCTCAACGACCACGCTGCCTCGGAAATCAAGGTCCTGGTGGTCGGCAACCCCGCCAACACGAACTGCCTGATCGCGAAGAGCAACGCGCCTGACATTCCGCACGAGCGGTTCACGGCGATGATGCGGCTGGACCACAACCGAGCGATCGCGCAGGTCGCCAAAAAGAGTGCTTCAGCGATCGCTGACGTGACCAACATGACGATCTGGGGCAACCACTCGGCGACCCAGTATCCCGACGTTTTTCACGCCAAGGTCAATGGTGCCAACGCGGCCCAGACGATCAATGATCAGGACTGGATCGAGGGCGACTTCATCCCCACCGTCCAGAAGCGTGGGGCGGCGATCATCGAGGCCCGCGGCGCCTCAAGCGCCGCGTCTGCCGCGAACGCGGCGATCGACCATGTCAGCGATTGGGTGCATGGCACACCGAGCGGAGACTGGGTCTCGATGGCGATCTATTCGACCGGCGCGTACGGCGTCGAGGAGGGAATCTTCTCGGGCTACCCGTGCACGTGCGCGGGGGGTGAGTACAGCGTTGTCGAGGGCCTGGATCTCGACGAGTTCTCGCGCTCGCGAATCGACGCAACCGTCGAGGAACTTACGGACGAGCGCGCCGCCGTGCGGGATCTGGGACTCGTCTAACTGGGGGTGCGGACCGCCGCGATCGATCTGCTTCTGACGATCGCGGCGGGTCCTCGTCGCACCTGCGGCTGAACTCCGCTCAGGCGGCCTTCGCCGGGTGCCACCCCTGGCCGTCGCGCTTCACTGAGCCATCGTCCACCAGCTTCGGCATCACCCTGTACAGGTAGTTCGGCTCGATCTTCAGCGCCTCTGCGATCTGCGGGATCGTGATCCCCGGCCGCTCGTTGACCAGCGCAAGCGCCTGGGTAGCACGCGTGTTGCCGCCACGGCGGCGGCGCGTCCGGCTGGCTGCGCGCGGGGCACGACGCTTGCGGGTCGTCGACCCGGGCGGCCTGCCCGGCCCACGGCGGCTACCGACGAGCGCGGCGCGAGCAGCCTCGAGCTTGGTCACCTCCTGCGCCAGCTCGGCCAGCCGGTTATCGATGTCCTTAACCGTGCTGTCCACAAAATCTGCCAACGGGATCCACCTCCGGTGTTTCGTTCGTATTTGTACAAACGATACACGTGGTGACTATGCGTTGTCAGCTGTGCTTGCGCTCGCGCTCGAGAAGCGACTTCAGACGTGCGAGTGAATTGTGAGCTTCGTGTTCTGACGTGGCGCCGACAATCATCCGGCCGGCCACATCTCCGAGCCGGCCACCTGGAGGGTGGAACTCGTTTGTGTACTCGAACAGGGTGTAGTCATCGTCTCGGCTGCTGAGCGCATAGTGGATCCGAGCCGTCGAATGTGCCGGTCCCAAACCCTCCCATTCAGCCGAATTGGGTGGGTCGATTGCGGCCAGCGTCCAGTGGACACGGAACGTCACACCCCGGACGTGGATCGACTGATCCATCGTCGCGCCGCGTCGCATGGGCGACTGCGAGACATCGCGAACCGACCTGTGAATGGTCACCCAATCGCCGAGCCGGCCGGGGTCCATGACGGTCTCCCACACCTGCTCGATGGGCGCCTCGATCTCGATTTTCGCGTTTACGGTGCTCATCGATGGCGGCAGACTAACGGCCGGCGCTCGCTCGCGGCCTCTAACGGGCCGCCAGAGGTTGCTCCATTTCCCACACTCCCAGCGCGTGCTCGATCGCGGCATCGAGAGTGTGAGGCTTTACATGAAGCAGGTCGAAGGCACGATTGTCGCGCGGCAACAGATCGGTGCCTAGGCTCTCCATCAGTGGACCGATCAGGTCGTGCTGCTCGCCCGCGACGAGGGCCGCGATCCGGCTGGCGATCGGGGTGACGGTCAGTCGCCTGAAGCTGATCGTCGGTCTGCGGACCAACATCAGCTCCCGAATCCGGTCAATCAATTCACCATAAGTAACAACGTCCGGGCCGCCGACATCGAGTGATAGCCCGGCGACCGACTCGGTGGTCGCGGCGCGGACCATCAGTGTCACCAGATCGCGCTCGTCGATCGGCTGGGTGCGGTTCTGATTCCAGGCCGGCACCGCGAGCACTGGCAGCCGCTCGACCAGCCGGACGAGGAACCGGAACGACCGGGATCGCGCACCGATCACGATCGACGCGCGCAGCGCGACGCTGTGCGGGACATGCTCGAGCAGGACGCGTTCCACCTGCGCCCGGCTCGCGAGGTGTCGGGACTCCGGCCCATCCGCCGGGACGAGGCCGCCGAGATACACGATCCGCCGCACCCCGGCAGCTTCCGCCGCGGCCGCGAACCGTTCGGCCGCCTGCAGCTCGAGCTGGGGGAACGGTTGCACGTCGCCGGGCTCCATCGAATGGATCAGGTAGTAAGCGACCTCGACGCTGGCGAGCGCCTGGTCGAGGCCGGCACCGGTGACCGCGTCGCCCTGGACGACCGGGATCTCGAGCTTCAGCCGACCCGGGTCGCGCGCGAACCCCGTCACCGAGTGTCCGTCGCGCAGCAGCTCGGGCACGACCGCGGCTCCGACGTAGCCGGTGACTCCGGTGACGAGTACCTTCACCGCGTCGCCGGCGCCGCCCACGGCGCCCGCATGACGAAGCTGCGATCGAGCGTCGTCGCGGCCGG
>JBKQJQ010000034.1:0-4729 GCA_052147875.1 Solirubrobacteraceae bacterium
GTCCAACGCCGAGCTCGAGCAGTTCGCCTACATCGCATCTCACGACCTGCAGGAGCCGCTGCGCAAGTTCACGGCCTTCTGCCAGATGTTGCAGGACCGCTATGCGGGCACGCTCGACGAGCGCGCCGACACCTATATCGCGTTCGCCGTCGACGGCGCCAAGCGGATGCAGCAGCTGATCAACGACCTGCTTTCGTTCTCGCGGGTCGGCCGGTTCAGCGCGGCACGCGAGACGGTCGACCTCGGGGTGCTAGCGCAGGCGGCGATGAGTGACCTCGAGCAGCCCGCGCAGGCGGCCGGCGCCGAGGTGGTGATCGGCTCGCTGCCTGAGCTGTCCGTCGTCCCCGGATTGATTCGGGCGGTGTTCCAGAACCTGATTGCCAACGGCATCAAGTTCCACTCCGACGCGCCACCCCGAGTCGCGATCAACGCCCATCGCCGTGAGCACGACTGGCTGTTCGATTGCACCGACAACGGGATCGGGATCGACCCCGAATACGCGGACAGGATCTTCGTGATCTTCCAGCGGCTGCATGCGCGCGACCGCTACGAGGGCACCGGCATCGGGCTCGCGATCTGCCGCAAGATCCTCGAGTACCACGGCGGCGAGATCTGGCTCGACAAGGCGTACTCCGGCGGGACGAGGATCTATTTCACACTCCCGGCCGCCGGCTCTGAGACGATGGTCGCGTGACCGCGCTCGACCCGATCGTGATCCTGCTCGTCGAGGACGACCCCGGCGATGTCGTGCTCGTGCGCGAGGCGTTCGAGCACAACAAGGTTCAGAACGAGCTGCGTGTAGCGTCCGACGGCGTCAACGCGCTCGAGCAGCTGCACGATCCCGAGTTTTCACTGCCGGACCTGATCCTGCTCGACCTCAACCTGCCGCGCAAGGACGGCCGCGAGGTGCTGGCCGAGATCAGGGCCGACCCGCGGCTGACGGCAATCCCGGTCGTTGTGCTGACGACCTCCGACGCCGAGACCGACATCCTGCGCAGCTACGAGCTGCACGCAAACGCATACGTAACCAAGCCGGTCGACCTGCGGCAGTTCCTCGAGGTCGTGCGGGAGATCGACAACTTCTTCGTCACGGTCGTCAAGCTCCCCAGCAGGTCCCAGAACAACGGCTGAGCGATGGCGCTGGCCGACGCGGTGGAGCTCGAGGTCGGCGGTCGCAGGGTGCGGCTGTCGAGCCCGGACCGGGTCTATTTCTCGGCCCGCGGCGAGACCAAGCTTGACCTCGCGCGCTACTACATCAGCGTCGGCGATGGGATAGTCCGAGCGCTGCGCGAGCGACCGTGCATGCTGCACCGGTTCCCGAGCGGCGTTGACGGCGACAAGGTGCATCAGAAGCGGATCCCCTCCGGTGCGCCCGACTGGGTGCAAACCGTCAGGCTGACCTTCCCCCGCTACGGGCGTCATGCCGACGAGCTCTGCGTGACCGAGCTCGCGAGTGTGATCTGGGCGGTGCAGATGTCGACGGTCGAGTTCCACCCCTGGAACTCGCGACGCGCCGACGTCGAGCGGCCCGACGAGTGGCGAATCGACATTGATCCGATGCCGGACTGCCCGTTCGCCCGCGTGCAGCGGGTCGCGCGAACGGCGCACGAGGTGCTGGACGAGCTCGCCATCGTCGGCTGGCCGAAGACCTCGGGCGGCCGCGGGATCCACATCTACGTTCGGATCGAGCCACGCTGGGGGTTTGCCGACGTGCGCCGCGCGGCGCTCGCGTTTTCACGGGAGGTCGAAAGACGCGCCCCCGCTGACGCGACGACCGTCTGGTGGCGCAAGGACCGTGACCCGGCGAAGGCGTTCGTCGACTACAACCAAAATGCGCGGGACCACACGATCGCGTGCGCCTACTCAGTCCGGGGGGTGGTCGAGGGGACCGTCTCGACCCCGATCGGCTGGGACGAGCTCGACGACGTCGACCCGGGCGAGCTGACGATCGCGACCGTGCCGGAGCGGTTCAGCCGGCTCGGCGACCTACATGCAGGGATCGACGACCACGCGTTCTCGCTCGAACCGCTGCTCGAATGGGCCGACCGCGATCAGCTCGACGATCCCGGCGACGGGTGATCGACGGTCAAGGCGCCTGGGATCTGACCGTCGGCGTCCGCTGTCACGCCCGAACGCGACGCGATCCGCAAGCCGACGATCGGGAAGATCAACGTCGACAGCGCCGCCGCGCCGACCAGGGCCGCTGCCGTCGACGGGCGCATGTGGCCGGTGCTGGTCGCGAGGTCGGTGATCGCCACAACCAGCGGCAGCTGGGTGGCGCTGAGGAACGCCAGCGAGACGCGTTCGCGCTGACTGAGCACCCCGCGGTAGAGCAGCACCGCCGGCGCCCCTCGCACGACCAGGAACAGCCCCAGAAACAGAAACAGCTTGGCGACCGCGCCGCTGCTCGATACCAGCGCGTGGACATCGAGCTTCATGCCGCTGACGACGAAGAAGAACGGGACGAACACGCCGAAGCCGATCGCTGTCAGCTTCGACTCGAACGCGGGCAGTTCACGATCCTCCAGCAGTTGGCGCGTGATCAGCCCGGCGGCGAAGCCGCCGAGCAGCAGGTCGAGCCCGAGCTTGAACGCCAGGAACGCGAGCGCGAACACGAGCACCACGATCCAGCGAACCGCAAGCTGTGCGCTGCTCTCTAGCGTCCGCTCGAACAGCGGCACGGTGGCCGACGCCGACCGCTGCACGAGCACCGCAACGAGCACGACGACGGCGACGAATGCGATCAGGATCAGCGCGTTGTGGACCGTGCTCTCGGCTGATAGGGCCAGCGTGATCAGCAGGACCGGGCCGAACTCGCCGACCGCTCCGGCCGCCAGCAGGTAGGTCCCCAGCCGCGTTCGCAACTGCCCCACATCCCGCAGCACCGGGATCAGCGTCCCGATCGCGGTCATCGCCAGCGCCGAGCCCGTGTAGAGCAGCGACAGCACGATGCCAGCGGCCGCCAGCGCGCCGCCGATCGTGTACGCGAGTGCCAGCGAGAGCGCCCATCCCAGGATCGCGAGCTCCAGCGGCTTGCCCTCGATCCGCCGTGGGTCGATCTCGTAGCCGGCGAAGTAGAACAGCAGGCCGAGCCCCAGGTCAGAGAAGAACTGGATCGACGGGGTCACGTGCAGCCCCGCGACCTGCGGTCCGAGCAGGACGCCCGCGAACAGCTCCAGCACGACCGCCGGCAGGCCAAGGCCGCCGACGCGAACGGTCGCCGCGATCGTCCCGGCGACCGCGGTCGCAAAAACGATCGCCAGAAACGTCCCAGGTGCAACCGAGATCGCGGCGGGCAGGATCATCGTCGCCCGAGATCCTGTCGCACTCCGGCTCGCCGGTCACGCTTCTGTCGCCGTCCAGCCGCTCCAATGCTCGACCTCAACCGCCAGTACGGCGCCGGTCGCGGTCTGCTGCGGGTAGCGCGCCGCCAGCAGCGCGATCGCATCGCGCGCCTCGGGCTCGTCCGGCTCGAGCACTCTGGCACGGCCGTCGGCTCGCACCCACCAGAGCGCGTCCCAGTCGTCCTCGTAGTGGTCGACGAGCAGGCTCACGCGCGGGTTCTCGCGCACGTTCGCGAGCCGGCGCAGCGCGATCGTGCGCTTGGGCTTGGCGTCCGTGACCGTGTACACGGTGTCTCCACGGACGGCGAACACGATCGGTACCAGATGTGGACGGCCGGCTGCGTCGGCCGTCGCGAGCCGCGCGACCGGCGCGCGCTCGAAACGTCTGCGGACCTCAGCTGTGGTCATCTCAATCTGATTAAACGACGCCCGGCGGCCCAAACGGGTAGGTCGGGCCTGGTGGGTGGCCGCGACCCCCTGTAGGCTCGCCTTCGCATCGATGGTCATGACCTCGGTTGAGGGGGTCAATTAATCCGTGACGCGTGCGCGCACAGTGCTTGTTGGTGTCCTGGTCCTCGCCTCCGGCGGGGTCTGGGCGTCCCCTGGCTCTGCGGCGACACAGACGGTCGCCACCGTCCAGGCTTCGCAGATGGCGCTTGGAAGCGGCGCGAGCGTGGTCAGCTCCAGCGGCGCAGCGAGCGGCCAGGCAGTCAGAATGACGCAGAGCGGATCAAGCCTGACGGCAACCGTGACGCTGCCTAGCGCAGTCACCTCGATCTCCGTCGTCGCCGAAGGGACGCGCTGCAACCGGCGCTGGCCCGCAGTCTCGGCCGGCGTCGACACGACCACGGTCGTGGCCGCCACGGTCAGCTCCAGCTCCTGGCGGAGCTACAGTGCGACCGTTTCGCTCGCGGCGGGAACCCACACGCTGTCGGTGACGGCGACCGCCGCCTCCTCGTGTGAGTCGCTCTACGTCAGCGAGATCGTGTTCTATGGCGCGGCTGCCCCCGCGCCGACGATCTCGCTCACCGCTGCTCCGACCACGGTCGCCAGCGGCGGCTCGAGCACGCTCTCGTGGACAACCACCAGTGCGAGCTCGTGTACCGCCTCCGGCTCGTGGAGTGGCAGCGAGCCAACCTCCGGTTCGTCGTCGTCCGGTGCCCTGATCGCGACGGCAACGTATACGCTGACCTGTACGGGCGCCGGAGGCACCGCTTCCGCGAGCGTCACCGTGACGGTCAGCCCGGCCAGCTCGCCCGCTTCTGGGCTCTGCCAGTCGGTCGCGATCCCCGCCTACTTCTATCCCAGCGGCGGCGGCGGGCTTTGGAGCACCGCGGCAGGCGACGGGCCCGGGATCGGGATCATGATCGCCAACGTCGACAACG
>JBKQJQ010000035.1:0-6130 GCA_052147875.1 Solirubrobacteraceae bacterium
GTGCAGCGCGGCGATCGCGTCGCGATGTTGCTGCCGCCGACGCCGGAGACCGCTGCGGCCTTCTTCGGCACCTGGAAGATCGGCGCGATCCTGCTCTCGATGTCAGAGCTCTACGGCGACGACGGGATCCGTCACCGGCTGACGGACTCGGGCGCCAAGGAATTGGTTACGAACGAGGCCAATGCCGATCGGATGGAGCGCTCGCTGGTCGAGCACCTGTTGATCCTCGACGACGACCTGCTGAGCCGCGGTTCGACGTCGTTCGATGTGGTCGATACGGCGGCCGACGATCCGGCGCAGCTGTACTACTCGTCCGGCACCACGGGGCTGGCGAAGGGGATCCTTCACGCCCATCGCTACGTCCTTGCACACGAGGAGTTCGTCTATTGCCATGACGTGCAGGACGGGGAGCTGTTCCACGGCATGGGTGAGTGGGCTTGGGCGGCCGGGATCGCGCCGCTGCTGGGCCCGTGGCGCTACGGCGCCGTGCAGGCCGTCTACCAGCGCGAGGGCGGCTTTGACCCGCAAAAGCAGCTCGCGTTCCTGTCCAAGCATGAGGTCACGAACGTGTTCGGGACCCCGACCGCGATTCGCTCGATGATGTCGATCACCGACGCGGGGACGCGCTATCCGCAGAAGTTCAGGATCGTCTGCTCGGCCGGCGAGCCGCTCAACCCCGAGGCGATCCGGTGGTTCCGTGACCAGTACGGGATCACCGTGCTCGACTTCTACGGGCTCACGGAGTCGTACCCCTTGTGCGCCAACTACCCATTCATGGAGGTCCGCGAGGGGTCGATGGGCAAGCCGATGCCCGGCTGGGAGGTAGCGATCCTCGACGAGGACGAGCGGCCGGTCAAGTCAGGTGAGCGTGGCGAGATCTGCCTGCGAGCGCGCTCGAACCCTCACTATCCGCTCGGCTACTGGAACCGCCCCCTCCAGGACACCGAGGAGGTGTTCGGTGGCGAGTGGTTTCACACCAAGGACGCTGCGGCGACCGACGAGGACGGCTACTACTGGTACGAGGGCCGCGCCGACGACGTGATCATCTCGGCCGGCTACCGGATCGGCCCGTTCGAGGTCGAATCGGCGTGTCTCGAGCACCCTGCGGTTGCCGAGGCTGCGGCCGTCGCGGTTCCGGACGAGCGCCGTGGCAACATCGTCAAGGCGTTCGTGGTGCTGTCCGCTGGCAGCGAGCCCAGCGATGAACTTGCGCAGCAGATCAAGGAGTTTGTCCGCGACCACCTGTCGGCCTATGCGTACCCGCGCGAGATTGAGTTCGTCCCGGATCTGCCCAAAACGCTGACCGGCAAGATCCGGCGCGTCGAGCTGCGCCAGCGCGACGCCGCGCAACGCCGCCCCTAAAGCGGCCAAAGCTTGCACTTAGCGCGTCGTCGCGACGACAAGTGACCAGCTCTATGCAGTCCGGCTAATCCCTGCGCCAAGCGCTGGCCGCGCGGGCGGTTCGCGGTCGAAAATCCGTCCATTTCCAGCGCAACGCGCCAAATTTTGAGCGTTAGCGGCCGAAATATGACGTGCCCAGCCGAGCACCACGCACGCTCGGCGATCGTGAGGCAGGTGAGACAGGGACGTGGCTGCTCGGCGGTTGGATCGGAGCTGCGCGCTGGACGGATCCAGGCGCACGCTCGCGGCGCTCGTGCTCGCGCTCGCGCTGGCGCTCGCGGCCAGCCCGTCGGCGTTTGCGCGTGTCTTCACCGGCCAGGCGCGGCTGGTGGTGCGTAACTCGAGCCTCGAGGTCGGCTTCCGCGCGTTCGCCGCCACATCCGATCCCGCCACCAGCACCTCGCCGAGCCCGGCCACATTCGAGGCCTGTGGCGGCGCGCCGGACAGTGTCGGCTGCATCAGCTCCGCGCTGTCGGACATCGACGCCGCGCGGGCGGCCGAGGGAGTGCGACCAATGGAGCTGCCGGCCCACTTCGCCTCGTTTGACGTTCCGCTACAGCTACTGGTCGTGACCGACCTCGAGCGCGTCGACCGGGGGCTGGCGCCGGTCGCGGGCCTGGCGGGCGATCTCGACTCGGCCGCCGCCTCGGCTGCCGCCGCCGACCAGGACCCGATGCTCAAGCACTTCAACGGCACCGAGCTGGCCTCTAACTGGGCCGGGGGCATTTCATCGACGCTGCTCGCCGACTTCGTGTGGATGTACGACGACGGCCCCGGTTCGGGCAATCTCGATTGCAAGCAGGCCGGCGACAGCGGCTGCTGGGGTCATCGCCGCAACATCCTCTACCAGTACGACAACCCGGTCGCGATGGGCGCCGGCTACGCCGCCCACACCAGCTACGGGCCATCGATCACGGAGTTGTTCATCGGCGGCGACACGGCGACCGGCCCCGGCCGGGCAGACGCGTTGCTGGCCCCGACCTGGCATCAGCTGTCCGACCCATCGGGCAGCACCACGCCGTCGACGCCGACCGCCAAGCCGGCGGCGATCACGCATGCCGGCCACGCCGGCCGCGCGCGCACGAGCGTCCAGATCCGGCTACGCAGGACGAGCATCAGGCGCGGGCAGAAGGTCACCCTGACCGGCCGGCTGCACGCGACCGGTCGCGCCCTCGCCGGCGAGCTCGTGACCCTCTACAGGCATGCGCCTGCAAGCAGGAAGATGACGATCGTCAGACGCAAGCGCACCGGTGCGGACGGCTATGTCCGCTTCCATCTCGCGCCGCGGCGGAACAGCGTCTACTTCGTCATGTTCTCGGGCTCGCGCCGCCTGACCGGTTCCAGCAGCGGATCAGTCGAGGTCCGCGTTGTGCACCACCGGTCACGCTGACGCCTTCTGGCGCGCCTGCGTGCGCATTTCGGCCAGGATCCGCTCCAGGCGCGGCTCGGTTTCCTTGTCGACGTGCGTCATCGTCGCCGCGACCGCTGGGTGCACGGCCGCGATCCGCTCGTACATCGCGTGCGCGACGGCCCGGTAGCTCGGATGTCCCTCGCGGCCGGAACGGAGCTCGATCAGCTGCATCGCCTCGCGCGCGTTGAGATCGAGGATGAAGCGCAACCGATAACCGAGGCACAGCGCATAAGGCGCCGCGCTGCGCAGTCCGCCGTCGACGAGGCGCTCGTACTCGAGCCGCGAAAGCTCCAGCGCGCGACGGTAGTCATCGCCGCAGCCGGCCTCGTCGACCTGTTCGGGCACGCCTGCGCCCAACTCGGGGCCGAGCGTCTGCCACTGCACGGTCAGCATCCGGTGGCGCTGCAGGTCGCGGAAAGCGCCGTAGTCGGCGACGATCTCAAACCGGTAGCGAAGCGCCTCGAAGCCGCGCCCGGGCCGATGGCGGCGGTTGTGGCGCTCGCCCACCAGCTCGTGCAGCAGGGTCGCGCGCTCGTCCTCTGACAGCGCCTGGACACCACTGCGGATCGTCTCCTCCGAGGCTGATGACGACTCGAACAGCAATGCCGTCAGCAGGTCCTCCTGATCGCCGTCGACGTGCAGTAGCGTGACCGACGGACGGCCTGATGCGTCGTGGAGCTCGTCGAGCCCGAGCCGCCGCGCCCAGTGCGCACCGGCGCGCGCCCGCTGCTGGAGATAGCCGACCCAGGCCCCTCCACGATCGGGACGCGGCACGCGCGTGACGAAGCTCGGGATCACCGCCTGTACGGCCTCGAGGATCATCGCTCCGTAGTCGCGCGCCTCGGGCAGCGGGTGTGCGAGCAGGTGCAGGATCAGCTGCTCGTAGGACTGGCCGCTGGCGTAGATCCCCATGTGCGATAGCGAGCTGGCCGGCAACAGCCCGCGCAGCAGGTCGAGCGCCTTGGCTTTGACCGCGCGCGCGTGCGCCGCCTCCGGCTCGACGGCCGCTCGCGGATACTGGTCCTCCGCCCAGGCGATAACCCGCGGCAGCGCCGCCGTGTAGATCCCGAACAGCTCGTCCATCGCGACTTGGTACGCGCGCCCCAGCTCTGGGTCGCGGTAATAGCGGTAGCCGCCCGGAGGGTCGGGCATCGGGGCGTCGTAGGCGATGTAGCGGGTCGATTGCTCGAGGTAGGCCGCCAGCCGTGGGCGCTGCAGCACCTTGGTGAGCACGTTGGAGACCCACTCGCAGGCGACGTGGGCGCCGCCGAGCTGCGCGACCGAGTCGTCGCCGTAGCCGAGGAAGATCCGCTCGTACAGCTTCGCTGCCCGCTCACCCTCGACCGGCTGCTCGTTGGCGGCCGGCGGCAGATCGCCGGCGAACTCGTCCAGCAGCAGCCGTCGCAGCGTGCCGGGATATCGCGAATAGCGCGCAAACAGCGCCCCTTTGAGCGTTTCCGGCAGATTCGTCAGGGCGAACACCGGCCGGTCCAGGTTCGTGCAGTGGGCGCCGAGGAGGTCTCGCTCGGCGGCTGTGAAGCTCTCGACGGGGTAGCGCACGGGCGGCCGAGGTTAGCGGCGCGACCGGCGTGGGAGCGGGACCTGCGCGTGCCACCTGCTGTCGGTTCGCCACCGGATATGATCCGCAGTGATACGCATGCGTACCACTGCCGTGCCAGAACACGTCGACGTGCTGATCGTCGGCGCCGGACTGTCGGGCGTCGGCGCCGCCTGCCACCTGCAGCGGCGGTGTCCCGGCAAGACGTACGTGATCCTCGAAGGACGCGACTCGATCGGTGGCACCTGGGACCTGTTCCGCTACCCAGGCGTGCGGTCGGACTCCGATATGCACACGCTCGGCTATTCGTTCCGGCCGTGGGAGGACCCGCACGCGATCGCCGACGGCTCGTCGATCCTGCGCTACATCAAGGACACGGCCGACGACCAGGACGTGACCTCGAAGATCCGGCTCGGCCACCGCGTCATCAGCGCCGACTGGTCCAGCGAGGACTCACGCTGGACGGTGACCGCGGAGCGCGCCGCCACCGGCGAGATGGTGCAGCTGACCACGAGCTTCCTGCACTTCTGCTCCGGCTACTACCGCTACGACGAGGGCTACACGCCGCGGCTGCCGGGCGCCGAACGGTTCGAGGGGACGATCGTCCATCCCCAGCATTGGCCCGAGGAGCTGGAGTACGCGGGCAAGCGCGTGGTCGTGATTGGCAGCGGCGCGACCGCGGTGACGCTCGTGCCGGCGATGGCCAAGACGGCTGCGCACGTGACGATGCTGCAGCGGTCGCCGTCCTACATGGTGTCGCTGCCCGGCGTCGATCCGCTCGCCTCCCGCTTTCGTCGCTGGCTGCCATCGATGGCGGCCTACCAGGCGGTACGCGCCAAGAACGTGGCCTTTATGACGCTCACCTACCAGCTGCTGCGGCGGCGCCCGGAGTTCGGCAGGAGCCTGCTCCGCAAGGGCGTCTCCAACCAGCTTCCGGAGGGCTTCGACGTCGACACGCATTTCAATCCCGCCTACAACCCATGGGACCAGCGACTCTGCGTATGTCCGGACGGCGACCTGTTCGCGGCACTCAGCGACGGCAGCGCATCGGTCGTCACTGACACGGTCAGGACGTTCACCGAGCGCGGAATCGAGCTCGCGGGCGGCGACGAGCTCGAAGCGGACGTGATCGTCACCGCCACCGGGCTGAACCTGATCGCGCTCGGCGGGATCGAGCTGTCGCTCGACGGTGCGGCGCTCGATCTCCCCAGCCACATGGTCTACAAGGGCATGATGGTGAGCGGCGTCCCCAACCACGCGATGTCGATCGGCTACACGAACGCCTCGTGGACGCTGAAGTGCGATCTGACATGCGAGTACGTCTGCCGGCTGCTCAAGTACATGGACCGTCACGGTTATCGCGAGGCGGTGGCCGTCCAGGACGATGGCTCGATCGCGCCGAAGCCGCTGATCGATCTCAACTCCGGCTACGTGCTGCGATCGGCCGAGCACCTCCCCAGCCAGGGCTCGAAGCGCCCGTGGCGGCTGTATCAGAACTACGTGCTCGACGTGGTGACGCTCCGGTGGCGCCAGCTGGATGACGGCGTGCTGCGCTTCTCGCGCGGCGCGGCGGTCGCACCGCCCGTCCGTGTGACGGCGGCCGCCTAACCTAATTCCGCGAGGGCGGCCAGCTGGAGGTCGAGTTCGATCCTACGCCTAATGGCATACGATCGAACAAGAGTCCCGGCCCAAAGTCCCCCGCCCGGGTTGTTACAGGCGATCGTTAGAAGATCCCGAGCAATGACTGCCCGGCGTGCGCG
>JBKQJQ010000036.1:0-4166 GCA_052147875.1 Solirubrobacteraceae bacterium
CTGCGCGACGCCGCCGACGTTGCGCGGCCGGGTCGAGAGCTGCAACTGCGCCGACTGAATCACCTGCCGTCCGGCGGTCGACGGGGCGGGAACCGCGGGGGTCGGCGTCACGACCGCACCAGCCGCGCTCGCCGAATTGGCGGCGCCCGACGAGCCCGGCGCGCTCGCCGAAGTGGCGCCGCCCGACGAGCTTGGCGCGCTCGCCGCGGTGGTGGTCCGCGAGATGGTCGGGGCAGCACTTCCGGCACCTGACCCAGACTTCAGCGTCCCGTGGGGTGCTGCCACCCGCGCGGGCGCCGACTGAAGGCTTGCGGCTGAGCTGGTCGAGGCGGCCACCGGCGTCGACGGGTGCGGCTGCCCGCCACCCGCGACAACGATCGCCACGGCGGCCGCAGCTGCAACGGCGACCGCTGCGCCCGGCGCCATCGGCCACCAGCGCCGCGCGCGCTTTGCGCCCGGCGCGGGGGCGGACGCGAAGCGACGCGCGACCCGTTCGTCGAGCCGGGAGGCGAGCTCGGCGCTGGGGAGGGGGCGCTGGCCGGCGAGGATCAGTGTCAACTCCGCGAGCTCGGCGTACTCGGGCTCGACCGCCTCACCGGCCAGGGTCGCGTCGATGACCTCGAGCGCGATCGTCTCGTTGTCATCAAAGGGTTGCATCACAGGCCTTTCTGAGCTTCTCCATCGTTCGGTACAGCAGTGTGCCCGCCGCCGACTCGCTGACGCCCAGCACACGCGCGAGCTCGGCGTTGGCCAGACCGGCGTGGAACTTGAGTGCGACGATCTCCCGCTCGCGGGCCGGGAGCTGTGCGAGCGCGTTTCTGACCACGGTCCGGCGTAGCGCGACCTCGGCGCCGTCCTCGACGGCTGCCGCGGCCGCGTCCTCGGGATCGGTGGCGAGCGTCGCCACCCGCTTGCGACGCCGAAGCTCGTCGAGCGCGGCGTTGCGAGCGATCCCGAACAACCACGCGCGCTCCTCCCCGCGCCGGCGGTCGAACGTGCGCCGGCGACGGTATGCGCGCTCGAACGCGAGCGCGGTAACGTCCTCGGCCGCCACGCGATCGCTCAGCAGCGTGGTGACGTAGGCGAACACGTCATCGCGGCTCGAGCGGTAGAGCGCCTCGAACCGTTCCCACGAACTCTGGGACTCGGGTGACGACGGAAGCGTCTGGGAGTCGATCACACCCTCACTACGAACCGGTGAGCAATCCGTCACAGGCTCGTTATCGTCAAATAGATGCGTCTTGCTCGAATAGCAACGGTACTCGCGCTCGCAATCGCTACCACGACGTTCGCCGCCAGCGCCGGTGCGGCGACCAGTGGTAACCCAACCGCGGCTCAGATCAAGAAGGCGATCGCGCGGGCCGAGCGCTCGAAATTGCTGTGGGCGACGGTCAACATCTGCAACAGCAACCGCTACCCCGACACGATCGGGATCCGCGGACAGATGCCGTCGCTTGGGTTCGCAGCCTGGCTGTCGATGAACATCCAGCTCAACTACTACTCGGCGACCGATAACCAGTTCATCCCGTTGCCGAACGGGGGCACGCACACGACCAGGCTCGGTCGCTCGTCGGTCAAGCTCCAGCAGGGGGGCGCGACCTGGAACTTCAACAAGCCCGTGCTGCTCAACGCGAGCGTTCAGTTCGTGTGGAGGCGGGCGGGGAAGCTGCTCGGCGAGATCACCGAGACGACCGCCGCCGGGCACCCAACCGAGCAGTTCGGCAGCCCGGCGCACTACAGCGCCAAGCAGTGCCGGATCCCGTGAAGCTCAGAACAGCCGCGGGTCGTTGGTGATCACGCCGGTAACCCCCATCGCCTCCAGCGACCTGATCCGCGACCGCTCGTCGACCGTCCACACGTAGAGCTCGCCACCGGCGCCGCGCACGCGCCGCACCAGCCGCGGCGTGATCAATCGCCAATGGGCCATCAGCGCGTCGCATTCGCGGGCCCGGATCGCGCGGGCAGCAAACAACGGCAGCGCCTCTCGCCATGCGAACGCGACGATGGTCGCCGGGCCCCGCATCAGCCGACGGCGAAACGGATCCTGGCGCAGCTTCGGCACCGACCAGCCGAGCCGCACGCGCGGCTCCGCGCGCCGGATCAGAGCCAGGCTCTTGCGATACTGGCTGGAGATCAGCGCCCGCTCGAGCAGCCCCCGTGCGCGAAGCCCGTCGATCACCTCGAGCTCGTAACCGGGCAACTTCAGGTCGACGTCGAGTTCCACCTCGGCGAACGTCGCCGACGCCAGGTGGTCGAGACCCTCGTCGAGCGTCAACGGCGGTCGCTCGCCGATCGCCTCGTAGTCGTGGGCAAGCACCAAGCGGCCGTCGCCCGGCGCGGCGAGCACATCGAACTCGATCATGTCGACGCCCGCTTCGACCGCCGCATCGAAGCTCGCACGCGTGTTGCCCGGTGCAATCAGATCGGCGCCCTTGTGGCCGACGCGCTTGAACGTGCTCACAGCTGACATTGCGGACACCAGAAGGTAGTGCGATTGTCGTCGCCGGCCGGACGCCGGGCTCCGGCGCGTACGCTCGGCAGGCGGCCCAGGCCGCTCGCCGCGGCGCAGACCGTCGCCCCGCACCTCGGGCACGGGCGGCCGTTGCGCCTGAACACCGCCGGCTCGCGCCGGGGGCGGCCGTCGCGCGCCGATTCCTGCATCCCGGGCCGCAGCCCGTCGATAATCGCCAGCGCCACGGCATCCGAGACGTCAGCGACCCGACGCCATGGGCTGACCGCCGCCGCCCAGCACCCCTCGCATTTCCAGATGTTCCCGATCCCCGCGACGTTCCGCTGATCCAGCAGCGCGTCGCCGATGCCGCGCGTCTGATCGTCCGCTCGCAGCCGCGCGAGGAACCGGTCGTGGTCGAACTCCGGAGCCAGCACGTCGGGACCCAGCGCCGTGAGACGCCGATCGAAACGCGCGCGGCCCTCGGTGATCAGCTCCAGCAGCGGCCCATCGAACTCGACGACCTCGTGGCCGCGGGCGTGCAGCACCAGCCACGCCCGCCGTGGCGCGCGGTGCCAGCGGCCGCCGGCCTCAAAGATGCCCCACGAGCCTGTCATCCGCAGGTGCGAGTGGATCAGCAGATCGCCCTCGAAGGCGACGAACAGGTGCTTTCCGTGGGTGCGGACCTCCGTCACGGCGCGCCCGCTGAGTCGTTCCGGCCAGCGGTCGTAGAGGTGGCGCATCTGCGGGGTCAGGATCGTGCTCGGGACCGCACCTTCGAGCACGGGCCGCATTCGCGCCGCGGCGTACGCGATCGTGTCGCCTTCGGGCATCGCGCCCGATCGTAGAGGCGTTCAGCAAGGCACAGCCTGGGTCGAATCGGCAGCCCATGCCTGCGGGTGACCCAGGCCGCCGTTACCGAGTCAGGCGCTGAGCGTCAGACGGCGCGGGCCCTGCTGGAATCCGAGCGCCGTCAGTGCCGGCGCGAGCGGCGAGCCCATCGCCGGGTCACCATCCACCTTCTCGAGCGCGAGCCGCTTGATCGCGCCCGAGCGGACCTGCGCGACCAGCGCGCCGAGCGCCGCCTCGAGGCGGGAATCCGAACGGTCGACCAGCGTCTGCAGCGCGCGGCCGCCCCGCTCCAGATAGAGGACCGGGTCGCCGCCGACCAGCACCACGTACGCGCCCGCGGTCCGCGCCGGCCGGCGGGCCTCGAGCTTCGGCCACGGAAGCGCCGCGCCGTACGGCTGCGCCGGGTCGACGGCTGCCATCACGACCGCCCTCGAGTCTTCGGCGGCCCCGCGCGCCCGCAAGCGCTCAACTGCCCCCGGCAGGGCGAACTGAGCCCCGCCAAGCCCTTCGAGGAAGTAGCCGCGGCGCGCGACCCCGAGCGTCTCGAGCTGCGAGAGCTCGGCGTAGATCGACGAGAAGCCGCCGACGATCCCCTCGGCCAGGACCTGCTCCCGGGTCACGATCCCGTAGCGCTCGAGCAGCAGCTCGGCGGTTGCGCGACGCCTCGTGGCCGCATCGATCTCCGCGCCGAGCAACGGCGCCGTCAGCGACCACCGACCCTGAACCTGAGCGGCGGCGCCGTTGCGGCGGCGGCCGGCGCCAAACCTGCGCGTCGCACGACGTGTGTGCTCGCGCTGGGCGCGGGCAAGCGTCAGGCGTGGCGCTCGCAGCGGCGCGAACGCGTCGTTGGTCGCAACCCCCGCCC
>JBKQJQ010000037.1:0-3183 GCA_052147875.1 Solirubrobacteraceae bacterium
TGACCAGACCCTCCGAATACGCCTCCTCGTCGTCAACGATGTACACGTGCTTGACGTGCAGTTTGTTGATCGCGAAGTTCGCGTCCTGCGGACCCTGAACATCGTCGTTGGGGACCACGCGGAAGAACGTCGGGTTCTTCCCGCTCGACGTGAGCGCGGGGAGAGTCGCCGAGCCGGACACAAACGCCATCCCAGCCCTCGCGAACAGCGGCCCGACCGCTTCCACTTCCTGGCTTCCGGCCGGCCCGACCACCGCAACGGCGTGCGATGCGATGACGGCCTGTGTCTTGGTGACCGTTATCGACGGCGTCAGCTCGGTGTCGCTCAGCGCCATCGAGACATGGAGATGCAGCAGCGAGTTGAAATGCGCCACCGCGAACTCCGCGAAGTGGTACTGCTCCTGGCCGAGTGCCGGCGCGGGACCGGTGGTCGGAGCTTCGACCGCGATCGCCGCGGAACACGTCTTTGCTGCGTGCGCGCGCCGTGCCGCAGCACCGGCGCCGCTCGTAGCGATGGCCGCAATGCTCCACACGGCGACCAATGCCACAGCAAATGCTATGGGTACCTTCCTCATTACTTCACTCCTCCTTTGGAGCTTGATTGGAACTGCACCCCCAGCCCCCGGCCACGGACTGAGGCGCTGCAGAATACTGGGCTGGGGTGCCGTCGGCGTAATAAGCCGCCGCCGGCGAGCCGGCCGGCCTGAACACTGCGACGACGCGCATCGGCTCCGTGCCGGTGTTTTCGAGGCAGTGGACCGTCCGCGCCGGAAGCTGGATGCACGACCCGGGCGCTAGCGGCTGGTTGATTTCGCCGGCGTGCATCACGCCCTCGCCGTCGAGCACGTAGATCACCTCGTCGTAGGTGTGGAAGTGGTCCGGGGCGCGCGCGGTCGGGATGTAGCCGACGAAATGGGTCGCCGACCGCAGCCCGTTCTGTGGGTCGGCGACGATCCTGAACTGTCGCTGCGCGGTCGCGGCTTCAGCCTCCTGGTCGGCCAGCCGGGTCAGCGCGGGGCGGCTGGGCCGACCGCCGTCGGACGGCGGCTCGGGGTCGGGCACGCGGACAGCGACCACGCGCAGCGTGCCGGGGCCGGGGTTGCGCAGCGCGAACGAGGAGCCGGGCGGCAGGTAGAGGCCGACCTCGGGCTCGAGCGCGTGGCGCTCGCCGCCCACCTCGGCCGTGCCGCTGCCGCCGATCACGAACAGCGTCTCCTCCGCGTCGCCGACCTCGATCTCCCGCGAGCTGCCGGGGTCAAGCTCGAGCACCGCCTGCTCGAGCGCTTGAAAACCGGTCTGGGTGCCGAGCGTGCGGCGGACCGACAGCCCCGTGTTCGGGTTCACGCTGGGCTGGACCCGGGCGGCGTCAACGACCGCGACGTTCGTCATCGCAGCATCTCGCGGGTTTGGGTGAGCTTGATCACAGGTGTACGGCAGGCCGCGCCCAGGCCAGGAAGTGGCGCCACACTCCCACATTCGCCGCCGCTGGGTCAACTGCCTGCATTAGATCCGGCTTAGGCGACGCTTGCCTCAAGCGTGATCTCGGTCCCGGCAAGCGCCAGCGACACCGGACAGGTCGCCTTTGCCTGCTCGGCCAGCGCCACGAACTGGTCGTTGTCGACTCCGGGGACATCGCCGACGGTCGTGATCGCGATCCGCGTGATCCTGAACCCCTCCTCCTTCTGCTCCAAGCGGACCCGAGCGGTCGTTCGCAGGTCGCGTGGCGGTGAGCCCGCCTCGCTCAACAGGTCGGCGAGCGACATCGTGAAGCAGCCGGCCTCGGCGGCGGCGATCAGCTCCTCGGGGTTGGTCGCGCGTTCGACGTCCTCGATCCGCGCGCGAAGCGTGAACAGGCCCTCGTAAGCGCCGCTGTCGAGCGAGATCCTGCCCCCGCCCTCGGGCACGGTGCCCTGCCAGCTTGCCTTCGCACTGCGGCTCACACGCACGCTCACCAAACGCTCCGTCCTTGAATAATCGTCCCCTCCTGGAATCGCGCCACGCTCGCGGCGCGCGCTAGCCCTCCCCGGGATCTGATTTTGTAGTGTTGATCAAATCATCGTCATCTGGGCCGTGCAACCGCGCCGCTTTGAGATTGCGTTAGCTCGGCGGGAAGGAGCTGCCCGTGGCTGAAGTGCTGAACGGGACCCTGGACGTCGCAAGCGTCCGTTCTCGGTTCTCCTCACTGCAAGGCGGGTTCGCGTTCCTCGACGCGCCCGGTGGCTCGCAGGTGCCCGACGAGGTGGGCGACGCGATCGCGCGCACGCTGCGCGAAGCGAGCGCCAACATCGGCGCCGGCTACGCGACCAGCTTCCGCGTCAAGGAGATCCTCGAGCAGGCGGAGGCGCACGCGGCCCGGTTCCTCGGCTGCGAGCCGTACGAGATCACCTTCGGCCCCAACATGACCTCGCTCGATTTCGCGTTCTCGCGGACCGCGGGACGCCAGTTCGCCCCCGGCGACGAGATCCTCGTCTCATCGCTCGATCACGACGGCGGCGTCGCGCCGTGGCTCGAGCTCGCCCACGACCGCGACCTGGTCGTCAAGCACGTCGAGCTGCATCCCGACACGACGTTCGACGTCGATGACCTCGAGGCGAAGCTGTCAGACCGCACCCGCGTGGTGGCGTTCGCGTGGGCATCGAACGCGATCGGCACGATCGTCGACGCGGCCCGCGTCTGTCGGATCGCCCATCAGGCCGGAGCGCTGGCATGGATCGACGCCGTCCACTACGCCGCGCACGAGCCGATCGATGTGAAGGGGGTCGACGCCGACGTGCTGATCTGCTCGCCATACAAGTTCTGCGGCCCGCACCTGGGCGTCGCCTACGGCCGGGCGGCGGTGACCGAAGCGTGGCGGCCGTATAAGGCGCGGCCGGCGCCGTCGGACCCGCTCGGTCGACGGTTTGCGACTGGCACCGCTCCGTACGAGCTGCTGGCCGGGTTCAACGCGACGATCGACTACCTGGACTCGATCGGCGGCTTCGAGACGATCATCCCGTACGAGCGCGCGCTCGGTGAGCGCTTCCTCGCGGGACTGCCCGACGCGGTGACCGTCTACGGCCTGCCGACGATGGAGGGCCGGGTGCCGACGTTCCTGGTCAACGTCGAGGGCGTGCCGGCGGCCGACGTGGCCGCACAGCTGGCGGTCAAGGAGATCGGCGTCTGGGCCCACGACTCGTGGTACTCA
>JBKQJQ010000038.1:0-3830 GCA_052147875.1 Solirubrobacteraceae bacterium
TGATGTGGGTTGAACCCGTAGCGGCTCTGGATCACCTGGTAGTACCACTTGGTCGAGAGGTCGCGCTCGGGTGGGATCATCCCGCCCTCGCCCGAGCACGTCGCCGTGCCGGCCATCGAGGCGCCCTTGGCGAGCGCCATCTTGGCCTCCAGCGACAGCGCCCCGAACGACATGCCGGTGATGTAGACCGGGATGTCGAGCTCGATCGGATTGGCGGCGAAGCGCGCGCCGAGCACGGTCTTGGTCGTGCACTTCTCACGGTAGCCCTCGATCACGAACCTGGTCAGCGTGCCGGGCATGAACATCAGCTCGTCCCAGTGCGGAATCTTCTTGAACATCGAGAACCCGCGCATCCGGTAGCGGCCGAGCTCTGATTTGACGTGGATGTCGTCGATCACCTCGGGGGTGAAGATCGAGCTGCGACCGAGCCGGTTGTGGGGCGAAGGTGCCGTTTCGTCAGCCATGGCTGCCTCCTAGAGCACGAGCTTGCGCTCGGACGGCTCGAGCGAGTCGTAGTTGTAGAGCTTCTTGCCGCACACGAACTTCTGGAACTGTGGTGGGGTGCCGAGCCCGTAGATCCGGAATTTGCGCTCGATCAGCTCCGTGTCGGCGCCGCTGTATTCGCCCTCGACGCAGTCGACGCCGAGCGACTTGACCTTACCTCCGACGTAGATCGTCCCGTCGTACATGGAGTCCCCGAGTCCAGGCCCGACGTCGCCGCAGATGATCTGGCGGCCGCGCTGCATCATGAAGCCGGTCATCGAGCCCGCGCTCCCAAGCGCGATGATCGTCCCGCCCTTCTGGTCGATCCCAGTCCGGGCGCCCATCTGGCCCTTGACGACCAGGTCGCCACCGCGGATCGCGGCGCCGGTCAGCGAGCCCGCGTTCGACTCGATCACAACGACCCCGGACATCATGTTCTCGCACGCCGACCAGCCAACGCGGCCGGCGATGCGGACCTCTGGCCCGTCGATCATCCCGAGCGCGAAGTAGCCGAGGCTGCCCTCGAAGTTGATTTTGCAGCGCGTCAGCAGCCCAGCGCCGAGCGAGTGGCGCGCGGCCGGATTTAGGACCGTGACCTCGTGGACGCCCTGCTCGTAGAGCAGCCAGCGCAGCTCGAGGTTGATCTGCCGGGTGGTCAGCGCGCGCGCGTCGAAGGTCGCCCTGTCGCCGTCGATCTCAGAGATCCGCGGGATCCGCGCATTGAGCTCGACCAGCCCGCGAGCATCGAACAGCGGCTCCTCTTGCTGTCCGGCAGTCACCGTGTCCATACCATCACCGTGCTCTCATACGGGTCGTAGGTTTCAATTTCGTGGTCGATCACGGCCCGGATCGCCATCTCCTCGGACGCCAGCGCGACCATATCGTCGCCCTCGTAGAGGACCAGCGGCTTGGCGGCGAGTTCGTCCTTGGCGACTCCGAGCGCGTCCTCGGACACGCAGATGTAGGTGAACACGCCGTCGAGGTCCTCGAGGCTGCGGTGCATCGCGTCCTCGAGCGACTCGCCCTTGGCCATCCGGTCGGCGAGGTAAACGGCGATGATCTCCGAGTCGCACATCGACGCGAACCGGTGGCCGTAGGACTCCAGCCGGCGGCGCCACTGGTGGTAGTTGGTCAGCTGTCCGTTGTGGACCACGGCAACGTCGGAGAACGGGTACGCCCAGTACGGATGGGCGTTGGCGATGTCGACGTCGGACTCGGTCGCCATTCGCACGTGGCCGATGCCGTGCGAGCCGAAGTAGTCGTCGAGGTGGTAGGCCGACGCCACGCCGCGCGCGTCGCCGAGGTCCTTGACGATCTCGAGCGCGTGGCCGAGCGACAGGACCTCCGCGTGTGGAACTGACTCGATGTGGTCGGCCAGCAGCTTGAGATCGCCGTCATAGTCGAGCGTGGCGCTGAACGAGTACTCGTTGAGGTCCTTGGTGCTCCTGAGGCTCGCACCGGCGGAGTGCAGCCGCGCCTCGACCTCGCGCCGGCGGCGGCGGACGTCGTCGGCGAAGTCGAGATCGCGCGTCGTCGAGTCGGCGAGCTTGACGCGGACCGTCAGCTCCTCGGTCGGCTGGTGGTACAGCGCATAGCCGGTCGAGTCCGGCCCCCGGTGCTTCATCGACTGCAGCATGCTGGTCAGGTCGCGTCCGATCCGGTGCGCGCCGTTGCCGTTCTTGTAGATGATCCCGGCGATCCCGCACATTACGGGAGGACCTCCAGGTACTCGTCGCGCTCCCAGTCGGTGACTGCTGCGAGGTAGCGCTCCCACTCGTCGCGCTTGTACCAGTCGAACACCTTGTAGAGCCGGCCGGGGATCGCGCCCTTGATCACCTCGTCCTGCGCGAGCGCGTCGAGCGCCGCGCCGAGGCTGTCGGGGACCTTCTCGATCTCAGCGCCCTCCTGCAGCAGGTCGTAGGTGTTGCCCTGCTGCGGCGGCCCCGGGTCGAGCTCGCGCCGGACGCCGTCGAGGCCCGCGTGCAGCAGCGCCGCGGTCGTCATGTACGGGTTGCAAGCCGAGTCGACGCCCCGGTACTCGAACCGGCCGCCGGTCGCGACGCGCACGGTCGTGGTCCGGTTCTGCCAGCCCCAGTTCTTGTAGATCGGGGCCCAGAACCCGGTGTCCCACATCCGGCAGTAGGAGTTGACGGTCGAGTTGCCGACGCACATCAGGGCGCCGAAGTGCTCGAGCATTCCGCCGAGGAAGTGCCGCGCGAGCTGCGACAGCTGCGCCGGCCCCTCGGGGTCGTGAAAGACGTTGTTGCCGTCGTCGTCCACCAGCGTGAAGTGGTGATGGTGGCCGTTGGCCGACACGCCGGTGAACGGCTTCGGCATCCAGGTCGGGAGCACGTCGTGCTTGCGACCGACGGCGGCGCACACCTGCCGGTAGGTCGTCAGGTTGTCGGCTGTCCGCAGCGGGCGGTCAAAGCGGAAGTTGAGCTCCAGCTGGCCGGGGGCGTCCTCGTGGTCGCCGTAGCTCATGTCGAGGCCGAGCCGCTGGCCCCAGTCGACGACGTCCAACAGCACGGGACGGAGCTCCTCGAACTGATGGATGTGGTAGCAGTACGGCTTCGTTATGCCCTCGGGCAGCTTGCCGTCCTCTGGCTTCTTGAGCCACATCGTCTCGGGCTCGATCCCGATCATGAACTGGTAGCCGAGCTCCTGCTCGAACTCGTGCGCGACCCGCTTGAGGTTCTGGCGGCAGTCGGCGTCGAGCAACTCGCCGGTCTCAGTGTCGTAGCAGTCGCAGTACACGCGGGCGACCCGCTCGTCCCACGGCAGGACCGCGAACGTGTCGAGGTCGGCGATCGCGGCCAGCTCGGACTCCTCGGGCCCGAAGCCGATGTAGTTGCCGTGGCGGTCGGTGAACAGGTTCGCCGTCGCGCCGTAGACAAGCTGATAACCGCGCTCGGCGACCTGCGCGAAGAACGTCGCGACGACGCCCTTGCCCATCACCCGCCCGGTGACCGACACCTGCTGGAAGAAGACGTACTTGATCCCTTCGGACTCGATCCGGCGCGTCAGCTCCTCGATCCTCGCGGCCCGTCCGGGAGCGTTGCGAGCCTCCTCAAGCGTGGCGGGTGGCGGGTCGATCCGCGGCGAGTTGAGCACCGTCTCTACGTTCCCGCCCAGAACCGTCCTGCCATTGACTGTTGTCGCCATCTCCACTCCCTCGTTCGTGCCGCCCCGACCATGGGCAGCGCTCATGCTTGGCGTTAGCTAATCACGCGTCTGCCCGCGGCGGCAGTGCCCCATGCCCTCGAAACTGGACAAATTGGTACACATCGCGTTTATACCAAGTGGCCGTCGCCGCCGCAAGGCGGCCGAGGCAGGCACTCCGCCCC
>JBKQJQ010000039.1:0-7170 GCA_052147875.1 Solirubrobacteraceae bacterium
CGGTCCACAATGCGCGCGCGGTCGAGTTCGGGATCATGATCGGGCTCGCGCTCGGGTCAGAGATCGCGCCGCGGTCGCTGTTTCATCGCAAGAACTACTTCTATCCCGACCTGCCGAAGGGCTACCAGATCTCGCAGTACGACGTTCCGCTGTGCCGCGGCGGCAGCCTCGCCGACGTCCGGATCCACCGCGTCCACCTCGAGGAGGACGCCGCGAAGCTCGTGCACCTGGGTGAGAGCGGGCGGATCCACGCATCCGATCGCAGCATCGTCGACTTCAACCGCGGCGGCACGCCGCTGGTGGAGATCGTGACCGAGCCGGACCTCCGCTCTCCAGAGCAGGCCCGCGAGTGGCTGACACTACTGCGCGCGACGCTCCGCCAGCTCGACGTCTCCGACGTCAATATGGAGGAGGGCTCACTTCGGGCCGACGCGAACGTGTCGGTCAGGCCGGCTGGCTCGACGGCCTTGGGAACCAAGACCGAGCTCAAGAACATGAATTCGTTCCGGTTCTTGGAGCGTGGCGTCCACGCCGAGCTCGACCGTCAGGTGTCCCTGCTCGAGGCGGGGGAGCAGGTCGTCCAGGAGACGCTTCACTTCGACCCGGCATCGGGCACGCTGACCGCGCTGCGCTCCAAGGAGGAGGCGCACGACTACCGCTACTTCCCAGAGCCGGATCTGGCGCCGCTCGACGTCAGCCCTCAGATGCTCGCCGCGGCGCGGGAGCAACTGCCGGAGCTGCCTGCCGAGCGGGCCGAACGGTTCGAGCGCGAGCTCGGCCTCGACGCCGACCGTGCGCACGAGTTCGCGTTCCGGCGCGAACTGGGTGACTACTTCGAGCGCGCACTGGCCGCCGCCGACGGCGACGGGGCGTCACCGATCGCGATCGCCAACTGGATTCCCCAGCTTGTCGAGCGGATCGGCTCCGAGGCCGACCCCGCAGACAGCAACGTGCAGCCCGGAGCGCTGGCGACGCTCGCGACGATGGTCGCGGCCAAGGAGGTCAGCCGCGACGCGGCACGTGAGGTGCTGACGACGCTGGTGCAGTCCGGCGGGGACCCGCGCGAGATCGTCGCGCGGAAGGGGCTGGGTGCGATCAGCGACGACGACGGCGATCAGCTGCGGGCGATCGTCGACCGCGCGATCGCATCCGATCCCGACGCCGCCGCCAAGGTGAGGGACGGCAACATGAAGGCGATCGGGCCGCTGGTCGGGTACGTGATGCGCGAGACCAAGGGCCGCGCGGACGGCGGCGAGGTGACACGTTTGATCCGGGAGCGGCTGGCCGAAGCGTCGTGAGCAAGGGAGGCCCGACGTTATGAGACCCGGCGGGCCGCAGGGCGCACTCGCGCGCCTGCGGTTTGGACTCGTGGCCAATGCGCGGCAGCGGGCCGCTGGCGATCATTTCCGTCATGACCACCCCGATCAGATCATCGAAGATCCTGCTGATTGCCGATCGTCGTCAGGACGCTGCCCAGACTGGCCACGCTCCGGTTCGGCGGTTCCGACTGGCGCGCCTGCCGCTCCACGATCGGCCCGCCGCACCGGCAGCCCGGCCGCGCGCGGTCTGAGCGGCTAGCGGTCCCAAACAGCGAGCGGCGGGCCCCGGCCGACTCGTGGGCCGCTCGCGCTACGCTGTGCAGTATGAAAAACGAGCTGGAAGCAACCCGCTCGCGTCCCCCGATCCTCAAGCGGACAGTCGCGGCACTGGTCCTGGTGGCGATCGCGGCGCTCGCGATCCACTTCATCATCGGCCTGGTCGTCGCGGTCTTCTGGATAGTGGTCGTCGTGGCCGCGATCGTCGCCGTCCTCTGGGCCGTCAAGACACTCTTCTAGAGCCGAGGCGCTTTTAGTGCAGGGCTTGGGCCTGCTCGTAATCCTGTTCTTCTTCGGCCTCGCCGGAGGGATCATCGGGCGGATCAAGGGCAGCTCGTTCTTCGTCTGGTTCTTGATCTCGTTCTGCATCCCGTTCATCGGGCTGCTGACGGCGATGCTGTACCGCTACGACAATCGCGAGCTGCGGCGTCAGTGCCCGGAATGCGGCAAGGTCGTCAAGCTCCACGACGCCGTCTGCACACGCTGCGGGACAGAACTCGAGTTTCCCGACGTCGCGATCGCCTCGGAGTCGTCGTTGCGACGCCGGACAGCCTGATTAGACTTGCTTGTTCGGTGCGCGACGGTGGGCGCGCCCGGATCGTCAAACCTCGCGAGAAAGGGAACCAATGCGTGCAGTCGACGCCCTCATGGAATGCCTCAAAGCCGAGGGCGTGGACGTCGTATTCGGTCTCCCGGGCGGCGCCAACCTCCCGACCTACGACGCCTTCTACGACGCCGGGATCCGCCACATCCTGGTCCGTCATGAGGCCGGCGGCGGCCACGCCGCGGAGGGCTACGCGAAGGCGACCGGCAACGTGGGTGTCGCGCTCGGGACCAGCGGTCCCGGAGCGACCAACCTCGTCACTCCGATCTGCGATGCGATGATGGACTCCGTCCCGGTCGTGTTCATCACCGGGCAAGTGCGGACTGAACTGCTGGGCACCGACGGTTTCCAGGAGGCCGACACGATCGGGATCACGATGCCGATCGTCAAGCACAGCTTCATGATCCAGCACCCGCTGGAGCTGCCGCGCTCGATCCACGAGGCGTTCCACATCGCCCGCACCGGGCGTCCGGGGCCGGTCGTGGTCGACATTCCCCAGGATCTGAGCCGCGCCGACATTCCGTATGAGCCGGTCGACGACGTCCACCTCCCGGGCTACCAGCCGACGATCGACGGCAACCAGAAACAGATCCGGATCGCGGCCAAGGCGCTCGCGAACGCGCGGCGGCCGGTGATTTACGCCGGCGGCGGCGTCGTGTCGGCGAACGCGGCCGCGGAGCTGACGGAGCTGGCGACCTCGGATCGCTTTCCGGTCACGTGCACGGTGATGGGGCTTGGTGGGTTCCCCGCGCCGCATGACCAGTGGCTCGGGATGCTCGGTATGCACGGGACGCGGACGGCGAACTACGCGATGGACGAGGCCGACCTGATCATCGCGATCGGCGCCCGGTTCGATGACCGGATCACCGGCAAGCTGTCTGAGTTCGCCCCGCGGGCGAAGTTCATCCACATCGACATCGACCCGGCCGAGATCTCGAAGAACGTCCCTGCCCACATCCCAATCGTCGGCGACGCGCGCAACATCCTGCCGCGGCTGACGGCGGAGTACCGGGCGCTGGAGCCCGACCCGGCTCGGCTAGAGGAGTGGTGGACCAGGATCCGGACCTGGCAGGATCGTCACCCGCTCGGTTACGAGGACTCGCACGACGCTGAGATCAAGCCGCAGTACATGGTCCAGGCGCTGTACGAGGCGACCGGAGGCGACGCGATCGTCGCCTCCGACGTCGGCCAGCACCAGATGTGGGCCGCGCAGTACTTCCATTTCGCGCAGCCACGCCGGTGGATCAACTCCGGTGGCCTCGGCACGATGGGCTTCGGCCTGCCGGCGGCGATGGGGGCGAAGGTCGGCTGTCCCGATCAGACCGTCGTCTGCATCGCCGGCGACGGATCGGTCCAGATGAACATGCAGGAGCTCGCGACCTGCGCTCAGGAGGGGATCGCGATCAAGGTGTTCATCATGAACAACGGCTATCTCGGGATGGTCCGCCAGTGGCAGGAGCTGTTCTGGGACAAGCGCTACAGCCAGGTCGACATGGGTCAGTGGCCCGACTTCGTCAAGGTCGCCGAGGCCTACGGCGCGACCGGGATCCGCCTGAAGGACAAGCGGACACTGGTTCACGACATGCGTGAGGCGCTTGCGACCGAGGGCCCAGTGCTGGTCGACGTGCGGGTCACGCGCGAGGAGAACACCTACCCGATGATCCCCGCGGGCCAGCCGGCCAGGAACATGGTGGGCTGATCATGGGCGAGCACAGAACTACGGAGCTGAGGGGCTGATCATGGGCGAGCCTGGTACCAAGGAAGTCCTGTCGCTGGATGAGCTCGACGCGGTCGCCGGCCTGCGGACGGGCCGCAAGCACATCCTCTCGATCCTGGTCGAGAACAAGCCGGGCGTGCTGACGCGGATCGCGGGGCTGTTCGCGCGGCGCGGGTTCAACATCGACACGCTCGCGGTCGGGCCGACAGACGACGAGGCGTTCTCGAGGATCACGCTGACGCTCGACGGCGCCGTGCACCCGATCGACCAGGTCACCAAACAGCTGCACAAGCTCGTCAACGTGCTCAAGATCCGTGATCTCGAGCCGGGCGAGACGCTCGCCCGCGAGCTTGCGCTGTTCAAGGTCAACGCCGACGGCGCCGCGCGCTCAGAGGTGATGCAGATCTGCGAGATCTTCCGCGCCAAGATCGTCGACGTGACCAAGCGCTCGGTCATCATCGAGGTGACCGGCACCTGCGACAAGGTCGACGCGTTCGAGGCGCTCGTGCGGCCATTCGGCGTGATCGAGATGTCGCGTACCGGCGAGATCGCGATCTCACGCGGGCGCGGGGAGACCTAGATCCGCATCCGGGCGCAATCAGAGCCCGCCCCGGCGTGGCTCGGCGCTGACGGCGCGCAGCGCCTAGAACAGCGGCTGGCGGCAGGGCTCAAGCGTGCCCGCGCCACCGGGACTCCGACGCTCGTCAGCATCTCGGGCGCCAGCCCGCACGCGAGCGACCCGACGGCGATTGTCGCCGCGTCGCGGCGCGCCGGCGAGCAGTGGTTCTGCACCGAGCAGCCCGATCGCGACGGATCCGCACTGGCCGCGCTCGGCTGCGTGCGGTCGATCGAGGCTGACGGTCAGGAGCGGTTTGCGACGGTTGCCGCCGCTTGGCGCAAGCTGGTGGCCGACTCGCTCGCCGACTCCTGCGACGGGCCGCCGGGTTCAGGGTTGGTCGCGCTGGGGGGGTTTGCATTTGCGTCCGGCGGTGGCCAGAGCCGGCGCTGGAGCGGGTTCGCGCCCGCGTCGCTGACCGTCCCAGAGGTTTCGTTCGCACGCCGCGCGGGGCGTACATCGCTGACGGTCAACGTCGACGTGGCCCCGGACGACACCGTGTCCGGGCTGACGGCGGCGGTCGACCGGCGCCTGGAGAGCCTGCGAAGCGAGCCACTGCCGTTGCTTGACCCCGCCCCGACCGGCAACTACGAGGTGCTGAGCCCGATGCCGCCGTCGCACTACGAGGAGGCGGTCGCGCGCGCGGTGCAGCGGATCGGCGGTGGCGAGCTGGAGAAGATCGTGCTCGCCCGCGAGGTCGAGGTCCACGCCCCACGGCCGCACGACCCCGCCGCCGTGATCAGGGTGCTACGCGAGGCGTTCGGCTCTTGCTACGTGTTCGCGGTCGGCCGCGGCGACGCCACCTTCCTTGCCGCCAGCCCGGAGCTGCTGTGCAGACGCGAGGGTCAGCGCGCGTCCACGGTCGCGCTGGCCGGCTCAACGCGAAGGAGTGCCGACCCGGCCGTCGACGACCACCTCGGCGAACAGCTGCTGCAGAGCGCCAAGGACCGCGCCGAGCACGCGGTCGTGGTGCGGCGGATTGCGCAGACGCTGCGGCCGCACGCGGTCTGGGTGACGTGTCCGCCGGAGCCGGTCGTCGTCCAGGTCGCGAACATCCAGCATCTCGCGGCGCCGATCCGCGCCCAGCTGGCCTCGCCGCTTGGCGCGATCGAGCTCGCGGGTCTGCTGCATCCGACGCCGGCGGTGGGAGCCGAGCCGGGCGCCGCGGCCGAGACCCTGATCCCGGCGCTCGAGGGGCTGGACCGCGGCTGGTACGCCGGCCCGGTCGGCTGGACCGATGCGGCCGGCGACGGGGAGTTCTGCGTCGCGCTGCGGTGTGCGCTGCTGCGGGGCCCGGTCGCGACGTGCTATGCGGGCTGTGGGATCGTCGCCGACTCGGACCCGGCGGCGGAGCTGGCGGAGACCGAGATCAAGCTGCAGGCGCTACTGCCGGTCCTCGCCGGCTAACGCCGCCAGCACCGCGTCGCTGACGCGACGGTGCAGCGCGACGTTCTGCTCGCGGTTGGTCCGCACCTCGATGATCGTCGCCGCGTCGGCACGCAGCGCGCGCTCGACTGCCGCGCGGAGGTGATCGACGCCGCTCGGACGCTCATACGCACATCCGTACAGCGACGCGGCAAGCGAGAACTCGAGCCCGTGGGGCGTGGCGACATGCTCCTCGAATGCGTCGGTCTCACCCGCGACCGGGAGGAAGTGGAAGATCCCGCCGCCGTCGTTGTTGAGCAGCACGATCGTCAGCGCCAGCCCGAGCCGTCGCGCCGCGAGCAGACCGCCAATGTCGTGCACGAGCGCGACGTCGCCGGTCAGCAGGACGACCGGGCCGTCGCCTGCGGCCGCGGCGCCGAATGCGGTCGAGACCGTCCCGTCGATTCCATTCGCGCCTCGGTTTGCCAGCACGCGGGGGCCGCCGTCGCGCACGGCGACGAACTCCTCGACGTCGCGCACCGGCATCGACGAGGCGACGAACAGGGTCGCGTTGGACGGCAGCCAATCGGCGAGCTGGGCGGCCACCAACGGCTCTGACAGCTCACTGCCGAGCGCGCCCGTGATCGCGGCGGCCGCGCGCGCGTCGGCGCCACGCCACGACGCGAGCCAACCGTCCTCGACCGCAGGAGCGGGCGCGGCGTCGAACAGCGTCTGGTACGGGGCGCCAATCCGCAGCCCGACGACCGCGTCCGGGTCCTGCCAGGCGCCGTCGGGGTCGATCGCGATCTGCGCCGCATCGAGGCCCGCCAGCCACGCACGGAGCGGTTTCGAGGTCGGGAGATCGCCGACGCGAAGCACGAACTGCGGCCGGTGGGCGGACGCGAAGTCCGCGTCGCGCAGCAGCAAGTCATAGTGCGCGACCGCGGCTTGCCCGCGGCGGGCGCCGGACAGCGGGTCCGCCAGCAGAGGGATCCCGGCGCGGGCAGCGAACTCGGCCAGCCGTGCGGGAGCTTCCCGGTCGCGCTCGTGGCGCCCGGCGACGATCACCACGCGTCCGAACGGGTGCGAGCCGCGCGACGGAGACCTGTGCCGGGGCCGTTCGAACTCGACGTACGGGCGCTCATTGTCACGTCCGCTCGCGTCCTCGGGCAGCGGTTGATCGAGCACCAGCGGCTCGCGCAGCGGGAAGTTCAGGTGCACCGGCCCCGGCGGACCATCAACCGTGGTCCAGTAGGCGCGGCAGGCGAGCGTC
>JBKQJQ010000040.1:0-5210 GCA_052147875.1 Solirubrobacteraceae bacterium
TTGTCGCCTGCGGAGCCGGCGGCAGTCAAACCGAGCTGCTGAAGGACGTCGCGGTGCGGATCACGCCAGTAACCGATGTCGATGCTGACGAGATGCTTCAGGCGCTGAGAATGTTTCCGTTGCTGACCGGGTTTCGCGGCTCGACTCCGTGCGATATCGCTGCGGTGCGGGATGTGATCATGCGTGTGAGCGCGATGGTTGAGGCCCATCCGCAGATCGCGGAACTCGACTGCAATCCGCTGATCGCAGGATCCGACGGAGCACTCGTTGTCGACGCTCGCGTCAGGCTGCACGACGTGGCCCCGACCCCGCCGGTCCCGTCGGTGGGGCGCTAGACGACGACGCCGGTTCTGTCGACCGGCGCCGTTGTCCCGCCGGTCTTGCGCTCCACTGTCTCGCTGCGAGACCGAATCGTCATCGGGTTTGTTCCGCACTGCCGCGGGGGGCACAACACGGATTACGCCGGCACGACCAGCACCGGCCTGCGGGCCTGGTGGACCAGCGTGTTCGAGACGCTCCCGAGCAGCTGCTCCGCAACCGCGGTCGTGCCCCGTGTCCCAGCGACGATCAGGTCCGCGTCGAGTTCGTCGGCAATCTCGAGGATCGTGTCCGAAACCGAACTGTGGCTGCACTCGTCGCGTGGGGTGACCGCGATTCCAAGCTGGTCGGCGAGCGATTTACCCTCGTCCAGCACCTCATGTGCTCGTGCGCGAGCCGACGCCTCCAGCTGCTCGTAACTCGGGTTGTCGTCGTCGCGGACTCCGAACGCATCCGCAGCCACACGATCGGGCGGACTCCACACATGCAGCAGGACGGCCGGCTCGTCGCCCAGAACTCGTTCGGCGACGGCAAGTGACCGCTTCGCGCTCGCCGAACCGTCGTAACAGATAACAATCGACATGGGTGCTCACCTTTCGTCGCTAGGTACGCCAACGAGACTAGGGTGCGGTGTCAGGCGCAGCCATCCGCTCCCGGGGCGAGAGGCGCTGCGGGGAACTACGGAATGACCGCGCTCGCTGGAAACTACGGAGCCAACTCCGGCCTCCACACCGATTGCGGCCCGCCAGCGCTCGCGTAAGTTGAGTGTGCGCCGCTACCCGGTGCACGTCAGCGAAACGAAACGAGGTCGTGATGTCTACACGTGTGGCGATCAACGGTTTGGGGCGCACAGGCCGCAGCTTTCTGCGCTCCGCCCACGCGCAGCATGCCGATATCGAGGTTGTCGCGGTCAACGACCTCGCCGACGTGGGCACGCTCGCGCATCTGCTGAAGTACGACTCGGTCGCAGGCCGTTTTCCGGGGCGCGTCGAGGTGCGGCCAGGCGCGATCGCGATCGACGACCACGAGATCCGCGCGACGGCAGAGACCGACCCCGCGAACTTCGCCTGGGATGCGCTCGATGTCGACGTCGTGATCGAGTCGACGGGACACTTCCGCACCAGAGCGGCTGCCGCCCGCCATCTCGATTCGGGCGCGCGCAAGGTGATCATCTCCGCGCCGGCCAAGGGCGATGAGCCGCCGGATGTGACCGTCGTGTTGGGCGTGAACTTCGACGAGGTCTATGACCCTGACGAGCACCACATCATCTCCAACGCGTCGTGCACGACCAACTGCCTCGCGCCCGTGGCGAAGGTGCTGCACGAGACGTTCGGCATCAAGCACGGGCTGATGACCACCGTCCACGCCTACACCGGCGACCAGATGCTGCTCGACGGACCACACAAGGATCTTCGCCGCGCGCGCTCGGCGGCGATCAATATCGTCCCGACCTCGACCGGCGCGGCCAAGGCGCTCGGCCTGGTCATCCCGGAGCTGGCCGGGCGGCTGAATGGCTATGCCGTTCGCGTGCCGACACCGACCGGATCGCTTGTGGATCTGACCGTCGAGACTGAGAAGGCAATGACCAAGGAGGCCGTCAACGACGCCTTCAAGCGCTTGGCCGACCGCGACGCGCTGGAGGGAATCCTCGCCTATACCGAGGATCCGATCGTGTCGACGGACATCATCGGCTCCACCTATTCCTCGATCTTCGACGCGTCATTGACGTCGGTGGTCGACCGGACCCAGGTCAAGGTAGTGGCCTGGTACGACAATGAGTGGGGCTACTCGAGCCGGCTCGTCGACCTCGCGCAGCGCGTGATGGTTCCGGTCACGCAGGCCGCCTTCCAAGCCCCGTGAGCATCCAAGCCGGCCCACCGGTTCCCGACACCGCCTCGGTCTGCCTGGTCGTTATGGACGGCTGGGGGATCGCGCCACCGGGGCCGGGCAATGCGATCTCGCTTGCGCAAACGCCCGTGTTTGACGAACTGTGGGACCGCTACCCGCACGCCGCGCTCGGCGCGAGCGGCCGAGACGTGGGTCTCCCAGACGGCCAGATGGGCAATTCAGAGGTCGGTCACCTGACGCTCGGTGCGGGCGCGGCGGTGCCACAGACGCTGACCCTGATCAATGATGCGGTTGCGGCCGGCGATCTCGTCCGCAATCCGGTTGTCTGCCATGCGCTGATCGCAGCTGAGCGGGTGCACCTGGTTGGAATGGTGTCCGAAGGAGGAGTCCACTCCGCCTTCGGTCACCTGCGCGCCCTGGTCGAGCTCGCCGCCCATTTGCAGGTCCCGGATCTGGTCCTGCATTGCTTCACGGACGGGCGCGATACGGCGCCGACCTCCGGTCAACGGTTCATCGAATCGCTCCATGATTGCTGCCGAGCCGCGGGCGCCGGCCGGATCGCGAGCATCGTCGGGCGCTTCTATGGCATGGACCGCGACCGGCGCTGGGATCGCACGCAGGCGGCTTACGATCTGCTCGTCCACGGACGAGGCCAGCACGAGGCGCCCGACGGCCCGAGCGCGATCCACGACGCCTATGCCCGCGGTGAGACGGACGAGTTCATAACCCCGACTCGCGTCGGGGCCGAGGGCCGCGTCCGCGCCGGCGACAGCGTGCTGTGCTTCAACTTCCGCCCTGACCGGATGCGGCAGATCGTCCGCGCGTTGGCCGAGCCCGGCTTCGGTTCCGGCGATGAGCAGCTGCCAGGATGGAACGGCCGCGGCGGTGCCGCCCCTGTACGCCGGCTGGCCACGATGACCGAGTATCAGCACGGCTGGAGTTACCCGGTGGCGTTCGAGAGCGCGAGGCCCGAGACGACGCTCGCCAAGGTTCTCGCGGGCGCCTCGGCGAGTCAGCTGCACGTCGCGGAGACCGAGAAGTACGCCCACGTGACCTACTTCTTCAACGGCGGCGAGGAGCGCCCGCTCAAGTCGGAGCACCGCGTGCTGGTCGCATCGCAGCGCGACGTCGCGACCTACGACCTCAAGCCGCAGATGAGCGCGCGCGAGATCACGACGGCATTCGCCGCTGCGTTCAGAGACATCAGGCCCCGTTTTACCGTGCTCAATTTCGCCAACGCCGACATGGTTGGCCACACGGGCGTGATCCCGGCCACGATCACCGCGGTCGAGACGATCGACGAATGTCTCGGACGAGTCGTGGCGCTCGTGCACGAAGCGGGCGGCGCATGCGTGATCACCGCCGACCACGGAAACGCGGAGCAGATGCTGGAGCGCGACGGCAGCCCCAGCACCGCGCATTCGTGCAACCCGGTACCGCTGATCGTCACGTCGCGAGGCGCCAAGCTTGCGCCACAGGGAAGCTTGGCCGATGTTGCGCCGACGATTCTGGCGCTGCTCGGGATTCGCAAACCAGCGGAGATGAGCGGGCACTCGCTGCTTGCCACGACGGCGCCCGAGCCGGTTGCCTCGGCCTGATCGCGAGCGCGGGCTGCCTCGGCCTGATCGCGAGCGCGGGTTGCCTCGGCCTGATCGCGAGCGGGGGCTCTACGAGCGCCGCTCGCTGCCGCCGGTCCACCACCGCTGCAGAGTCGAGACCGAGTTGGCTGGGATCACCAGCACCGGCCGGTCGGCGAGATGCAGCACTTCGTGGGAGACGCTTCCGAGCAGCGCGTGGACGCGCCCGAGACCCCGTGCGCCGAGGACAATCTCATCCGCGTCACGGTCGCGAGCGAGGTCCGTGAGCACGGCCGCGGGTCGCCCCGCAACGAGTGCGGTCTCGCAGTGGGTCTCCAGCAGCTCTTCGGCGTCCAGTAGCAGCAGTCCGTCGAGTATCGCCTGAGCCTGCTCGCGCCGACGGCTCTGGTCGTCCTCGCCGGCGAGCACGCCGCTCAGATCGGGTCCCTCCTCGTATGCGTGGACGATGCAGACATTGCCGTGGCGTCCCGCTCGCGCAGCGGCCAACGCCACGGCGCAACGCGAGGCTGGCGAGCCGTCGTATCCGACAACCAGCGATGGTCCGCTGCGGGGCGGCATCAGATCTGCTCCGGGACCATCTCGATCGCGCCACACGGGCATTCCTGCGCACACAGGCCGCAGCCCTTGCAGAAGTCGAGATCGATCTCGTACGCGTACGAGCCGCTGGGTTCGAGCTTGAGCACAGCGTTGTCGGGGCAGACGCCGAAGCAGTTGTCGCATGCGAGGCAGCTACCGCACGACATGCAGCGACGCGCCTCGAACAGTGCGTTCGTGCGGTCGAGACCGCCGACGACCTCGTCGAAGGTCGAAGCTCGGCGGACTGCGTCGAGCTCCGGGCGTACGGTCTTCGGCGCGTCGGCGTAGTACCAGGTGTTGAGATCCTCGAACGTCACCAGCGGCAGCTCGGTCGGCGGCGTGTACGCCGCCCCACGCAGCCAGGCGTCAATATTGCGGGCGGCGAGCTTGCCGTGGCCGATCGCGACCGTCGCGGTCCGCTCCGCCGGCACCATGTCGCCGCCGGCGAAGATCCCGGGATGGCCGGTCATCATGTCGCCGCCGACCTCGACGACCCCGTCGCGCTCGGTGATCCCCTGCACCCCCGCCAGGAGCGACAGGTCGGTTTCCTGGCCGAGCGCGAGGATCAGCGAATCCGCTTCGAGCTCCTCGAGCTCGCCTGTCGGCTGCGGAAAGCCAGTTTCGTCGAGCTCCATCCGCTCGACCATCAGTTTGCCCTCGTCCGCACGCTTGACCGTCGAAAGCCACTTGGTCAGCACCCCCTCGGCGAGCGCCTCCTCGAGCTCGGAATCGTGCGCGGGCATCTTCTCGCGCGTGCGGCGGTAGACGATGACCGCCTCCTCTGCGCCGAGGCGTTTGGCGGTACGGGCTGCGTCGATCGCGGTGTCGCCGCCCCCGTAGACGACAACCCGGCGTCCAAGCTGGGGGCGC
>JBKQJQ010000041.1:0-8877 GCA_052147875.1 Solirubrobacteraceae bacterium
AACACGGCCGCCGCGATCACGGCCACACTCGTGTGCCGCCCCGTCCACGCCTCGCGGATCTCGATCGCAAGCGGCGTCAGCGCGACCGCGACCGGCAGCGCCACCAGGTTCAGCCAATCCCAGAGGCTGTTGCCGGTGAATCCGGTCCACGCCCACGGCACGAGATAACCCGCCAGGACGATCACCGCGAATACCAGCGCGCAGACGATCGCCACGCGCTTGATCACCGGGTCGAGCTTCGCGTCGCGGGCGAGCCAGATCGGCAGCACGGCAACCGCCAGCGGCAGCAGCAGCAGGTGCAGCCAGTCCCACAGGGTCGCGGTCTGGCCGTTGATTCCCGTCCACGGCCAGTGGTGGCTGTAGCCGCCCCACAGCACGACCGCGAGCACTAGCGCGCCGACCACCAACAGCCAGGTCGATCGCCTCCTGCTGCGCTCGGCGTCCTGCTCCATCCTCAGATCCTGAACACGGGGATCAGGCGCTGCTCGTGCTCGGCCTCGATCCGGGCGATCACCTCGATGTGCTCCTCGAGCCCCGAGCCGCGCAGCTTGACGGCCAGCAGCTCATCGACCTGGAAGATCCCCGCGCTGTTGGACATGCTGATCTCGACCCGCACGGCGCGGTCACGGCCGGGAGAGATCTTGACCTCCTCGATCGCGTACGCCGATAGCGAGTGGATGTTCTGGTGCCCGGCCTCGAACGGGATTCGGGACCGTCCGCGGGCCATGTCGAGCGCGTCGGCGACCCTGACGATCCCGGCTTCGACCGTGAACGGCGCCCCCCTGCGGCGGTGGCCGATGATCGCGTGCAGCGTCTCGGCGGCGATGATCGACCGTTCGGGCTCCTCGTAGATCCCAGCCAGCAGCGCCGGCAGCTTGTCGGCCGCCAGGAACAGGCTGTAGCGCTCGTGATCCTCGCGGTGGATCGACATTCCCACGCAATGCAGCAGGCATGCGGCCGCCACGACAACCTCGGCGTCGTGTTCGCTGAACCCGTAGTCGGCGCTGACGCTCGGGACGACGCCACGGCGGAACAGCAGCCTCGCGAGCCGCAGGCCGATGTTGACCACGATCTGGACGTGGACCCAGCTGTGATCGGACATTCCTAGCCTGCGGGTTGCGTTGACCGCAGAGACGTGCCACCAGGCCTTCAGCTGCTGATCGGCGTTGGCCGCGTCGAGCAGCCGCTCCAGTCGCCGATTGCCCCGTGTCGGCGCCCGCACGCGTACGTCGGCAAGCGCCTCGCGCGGTCCGATGGGCGGCTCCACTGCATCTGAACTCATGTCGCAGACGCTTCTAGCAACACGCCCTCCCGAATTCCACCCTCGCCGATCAGCAGCGGCGACCCGAACGCGCGAGCGACCCCCTCGAGGATCAGCAATGCGGCCGGCAGGAGCCGCGCGCGCACGGGATCGATCGCGAACCGGCGCGCGATCTCGAGCGACCGCTCCCCGGCCAGCAGCGCCAGCGTCCGATCGAGCGCCGGACCGTCGAGCACGCCACCGGCCAGGCGGCTGAGCGACGTCGCGCTGCCGCCGACCGCAACGGCCAGCGTCGGCCGCGGCACGTCCAGCCGGTCGAGCTCTGCGGCAATCTGCTCGCGCGCGGCCGCGAGCTCGTTCCCCGTCGGTGGGTCGGCGCGAAGCCGTGGGCGCGCCAGCTCGCCGGAGCCGATCGGGACCGATGCCCACCACCGCACGCGGTCCGGGGGCGTGCCGACGACGAGCTCTGATGAGCCGCCGCCGACGTCGACCACCCCCAGCTCCCCGGCCGGCGCCTCGAGCAGAGTTCCCGCGACGCCGACGAACGCGAGCCGTGCCTCCTCACGCGAACTGAGGACCTCGACTGTCAGGCCGGTCGCCCCGCGGATCGCAGCGCACAGCTCATCGCCGTTGGTGGCGCTGCGGACAGCCTCGGTCGCGACCGCGCGAACCTCGCCTGCGCCGTGCATCCGCGCGCTGGCGTGCTGGTCGCGCACGACCGCGACGACCTCGGCGATCTTCGCCGGCCCGATCGCGCCACGCTGCGCGAGCTCGTGACCGAGCCGCGTGAACGACCGCTCCTGATGGACCCACTGCAGCCTGCCCCGGTCGCTGTCGGCGACGAGCAGTCTGGTCGTGTTGGAGCCGATGTCGATGCAGCCGAGCCGCAAGCCTCGTCCCGAGTCAGACCCCCGCCCCGGCGCGCCCGCGCTCGTCGACCGCCTCCGGGCCGATCGGCGGCGTGAACTCCTCGGGCTCGACCGGCGGCTTGGCCATCACCGACGGGCGCAGCACGACCCATGCCGTCAGCGCGCATGCGAGCGAGCCGGCCGCTCCGGCCGCGAACGCGACCCGCGGGTCCGACAGCTCGGTGATCACGCCGCCGAGCACGATGCCGATCCCAGGCGCCGCCTGTACGACAGACTGGCTGAGGCTCATGACAAGTGCCATCCAGCGCGTGGTCGTGTACTCCTGCAGGGCCGTCTGCGAAGCGATCGACCAGACGCCGTTGCCCACGCCGCCGCCGGCGGTGCCCAGTACCGCGACGACGAGCGTCGGTGCGGCGGCCATCAGCGCGAAGCCAATCCCGAGCGCTGCGCCGCTCCCAGCGAGCAGCAGGCGCGCGGAGCGACGGCGCCAGCGTGCATAGAGGGCGCTGCCGATCACGGCGCCCGCCCCCCAACTCGACAGCAGGGCGCCGTAGCCGGCGGCGCCCGCGTGCAGCGTGTGCTGGGCGAATACGACCTCGACCGGGATCGAGATCGTGAACGCGACCGTGCCGCCGGCCTGAAGGAACAGCAGCCAGCGTTGCGCGCGATCCTGCCGGACGTGGTCGAGCGCCGCGCGCAGACGTCCCTTTGCGGGCTCCGGCCCGTGCGTGCCGGCCGGCAGCCCTGTTGCGGTCACGAGAATCAGCGCAATCGCGACAAACAGGCCGCAGTTGGCCAGCAGCGCCGCCACGGTGCCGCCGGCGACCACGACCAGACCGCCAATCACCGGACCTGCCATGAAGCAGATCGAGAAGGCGGCGTTGAGTACCGCGTTGCCCTCGTGCAGCAGGTCGAGAGGTTTGAGGACGTTGGTGGTCGCGGTCCGCGCCAGCGCCCGTGCGACGATCGCGACGACTCCGTCGATCAGCGTCAGCACCAACACCGGGATCAGCGAGAAGTGCATCGTCATCAGCGCAAGCAGCGCGAACAGGACGCCCTCGGCCGCGTACAGGATCGGCAGCAGGCGCCGCGGTGCCCGCTGGTCCACTCGCGCGACGACGAACGGCGCCGCAAACGCGGGCAGCACCATCGAGGTGAGGAAAAACACGGCTGAGCCGAGCGCGCTGCCCGTGCGCCGGTAGACAAGTACCGATAGCGCCAGCGTGCCGACTGACCAGGCCAGCTCGTTGAGGGCGTATGCCGCCAGCAAACGCCGGTAAACCGGCAGGCGCCAAACCTGCTTCATTGACTCCTCAGTGCCTCACGCTCATTGCGCCTCTGCCAAGCACTCCATCGGACCAAACAGCTAAACCCGCCTCCACCCGGCGTGATCCTACAGCCAGCCCAGGAGGCTGGACACATTGCCGCGGCGCCCCGACTGTCATCCTCTGGTGCTGATGTCGCTGCGCGCACGGTCCTGGTACCGCACCAACACCTATTCGCACTCAGAGTTTCCGCCGGCGCGGCTCGCGGCCGAGCGCGACAAGACCGTCTCGGTCTGCCTTCCGGCCCGCGACGAGGCTCGTACGATCGGCGCAATTCTCGAATCCGTGCTCGAGCTCTGCGAACTCGGCGTGATCGACCAGGTGGTAGTCGTCGATCACTCGACCGACGGTACCGCAGAGATCGCGCGCAGGCTGGGCGCCGAGGTGCATGACCAGCGGCGCCTGGCTCCAGAGCTGGGAGAGGTGCTGGGCAAGGGCGACGCGATGTGGCGCGCGCTGCACGTCCTGAGCGGCGACGTGGTCTGCTTCCTGGACGCCGACACGGAGCAGTTCGGGCCGCACTTCCTCTGTGGACTGCTCGGTCCGCTCGTCTGCGACCCGCGCCTGTCGTTCGTGAAGGGCTTTTACAAGCGGCCGTTCAAGATCGGCGACGTGACGCTGCCGGACGGCGGCGGCCGCGTCACCGAGCTGACCGCGAGGCCGCTGCTGAACCTCTTCTACCCGGACCTCGCCGCGATCGAGCAGCCGCTGGCGGGAGAGATCGCCGCCCGGCGTGAGCTGCTCGAGCGACTGCCGTTCGTAACCGGTTACGGAGTCGACATCGCGCTGCTGATCGACGCACACCGTGAGGCGGGGCTGGACGCGATCGCCCAGGTCGACCTCGACCTGCGCCAGAACGCGCACCAGCCGCTGCGAGAACTGGGGCCGATGGCGTTCTCAGTTCTGCGGGCGCTCGCCTCGCGGCTCGAGCAGGACGGCCGGCTGGCGGGACCGCTGCCGTCGACTTTCATGTTCTCGTCGGGCGACGAGCTGCGTGTACTCGGCGCCGATCAGGTCGAGCGGCCGCCGCTCGCCAGCCTTCGCGCCGCCGCCTGAGGCGAGCGGCGCTTGATCCACGTACCCAGCCCGCTTGTGGGATATCGACGTGAATATTCCCCGTCGATGTCCCAATTCGCGCTCCGAGTCAGCCGAACGCCTCGCGCGCAGCCTTGACACCGGGGCTCGCGTCGGCCGCGAAGCCGTACGTCCCGCGTTCGCGAAACTCGTCCGCGGCCTTGACGACGGCGGCGATCGCGTCAAACGCGAACGCGCCGCCGACGGAGATCCTGCTCACCCCGAGCGCCGCGAGCTCGGACACCGGCGGCAGCCCGGCCCGCGCGAGCACGTTCACAGGCCTCTCGACCGCCGAGATCACCGCCTCGATGTCGGCCGCGCTCGTCAGTCCCGGGGCGTACAGGACGTCGGCGCCCGCCTCCTGATAGGCCAGCAGCCGGGTGATCGTGTCGTCGAGGTCATCGCGGCCGCGAATGTGGTTCTCGCTGCGTGCGGTCAGAACCACGTGCGGGGAGGCAGCGTGCGCCACCTCGACCGCCGCCGCGACCCGCTCGGTCGCCTCGATCAGTTCGTAGATCTCGCTGCCGTCGTAATCCTCGATCGAGAACCCGGCCAGCCCGGCCGCGACCGCGCCGGCGGCGGTCTCCGCGACGCCCTCCGTCGTGGCCGCGAACAGGTTCTCGAGGTCGGCCGACACGGGCAGCTCCGTCGCCGCGACGATCGCCGCCGCGTGCGCGAGCGCCTCGTCGCGGGTGACCGTTCCATCGAGCCGACCGAGGGTCGCGGCGAAGCCACTGCTGGTCGTCGCGAGCGCCTCGAACCCGAGCGACGCGAGCAGCCGCGCGGAGCCGATATCCCACGGGTTGGGGAGCAGCAGCGGCTTTCCCGGGCGGTGAAGCGCCAGAAAGCGTTCGGCGGTGGCGCTCATCGGGCCGCCGCCGTCGCAGAGCGTTCATACCCCAGCAGCGCCCCGAGGATCTCGCCCAAACGGCGTCGGAAGAGGTGGTGGCCCTCGTCCGGGTGCAGGAACATCCGGCAGCGGGGGAGCGAGATGGCGAGCGCCGGCGCGTGATCCAGCGGCACGAGCGGATCCTGGGCCCCGTGCCAGACGTGAACCGCAGGCGACACCGAGGCGGTCTCGAAGCCGCAGCCGCGTGAGTAGCAGCGGAAGTCGTCGATCATCCCTCGCACACCCTATGCGGTCGCGTCCAGGAAGCTGGCCGTCGCAGCGATCCGCTCGCCGGGCTCACACAAGCGGGCGCGCTCTGTCGGCGCCGCGTGCGCGCTGATCACCGCGTGCAGCAGCTCCGGGTGGCTGCGGACCAGTGGCAGCGCCGCTTCGCCTGCGACCGCGATCGCTAGCCTCAACGCAATGAGCGCTCAGACCTCCCGTGACTCCCACCGCTTGGCATCCGACGGCTCGTTCCAGCGCCAGGAGAGCGCGTTTCGCAACTGGGTGACCGCCGATGGCGCAACCGGCTTCGCGCCTGAGCGCGGCCGTTACCACCTGTACGTGGCGCGTGCCTGCCCGTGGGCGCACCGAACGCTGATCGGCCGGCGACTGATGGGCCTGGAGGATGCGATCGGCGTCTCGTTCGCCGACCCGATCCGTGATGACCGCGGCTGGACGTTCAGCGGCGGCGAGCACACCGACGCCGTCAACGGCTGGCGGTACGTGAGCGAGGCCTACGCCGCCACCGAGCCGAGCTACGACGGACGCATCACGGTCCCCGTCCTCTGGGACACGCACGAGCGGACGATCGTCAACAACGAATCGGCCGACATCCTTCGGATGCTGAGCACGGTGTTCGCACCGTTCGCAACGCACCCCGTCGAACTCTATCCGGAGCACCTCGCTGCCGAGATCGACGAGCTCAACGAGTCCGTGTTCGAGGGCGTCAACGACGCCGTCTACAGGACCGGCTTCGCCCGCAGCCAGTCGGCGTACGACAGCGCCGTCTCGGACCTGTTTCAGACGCTCGACGAGCTGGACCTACGCCTCGTCGAGCAGCGCTTTCTTTTCGGTTCCCGGCCGCTCGAGACCGACTGGCGCCTGTTCACGACGCTGGTCCGGTTCGATGCCGTGTACCAGGTCCACTTCAAGTGCTCGATCCGCAAGCTGGTCGAATACAAGCAGCTGTGGCCGTACGCGCGCGATCTGTACCAGTGGCCTGGCGTTGCCGAGACCGTCGACTTCGACGAGATCCGTGCTCACTACTATGGCACCCATCGCGGCATCAACCCGTATGGGATCGTCGCCGCGCTGCCCGCCGCGAGCTTCGCCGAGCCGCACGGGCGCGAGCGGCTCGGTTAAACCAGCCGCCGGCTGGCCGGCACATACGCCACACAACTCGCGAATGCGATCGCGGATGTGAACGCAAGCGGCAGCGCCAGGCTCGTCTTCTGCAACAGTCCACCGCTGACGGCCCCCAACAGCATCCCGACCACCGCAGACACGCGTCGGGCGGTGCCCTTGCCAGACCCTCCCGCGAGCCGCGAGTCCGCCGCCAGCCCGGTCAACGTCATCGTCAGAACAGTCGTCGTCAGGTCCGCGACGCCGATCTTGCGGACGGTTGCGTTGCGGACGCCCATCGCCAGCGCGAGCAACGCGATCAGGACGTCGCCTGAGACGGCGAGCGGTTTCGGATTCCCGAGCGCGGCAATCACGGCAGCGACCGCGATCAGCGTCCCTTCGACCGCAAGCGCGATCCCAAAGTGGGTCGGGTGGCGATGCGCGAGCCGGCTTGCGAGCATGCCGCCTGCCGCCGAACCGATCAGAAAACTGCCCATCGACACGATCGGCGCCACGATCGGCAGCCCGCCCGCCCGTGCGATCCCGAACCCGAGCAGGACCACATTGCCGGTCATGTTGGCCGTGAACACGTGGCCGAGGCCCAGGTAGCTGACTGCATCAACCATGCCGGTCGTGAACGTCAGGGCCAGCAGCGTCAGCGACAGCGGATGCGTGATCCGCTGTGCGGCCTGGGTCGCCAGACCGGCCGGCACGGCGCCAGTCGAGCCGGTGCTCATGAGCGCCACGGTACGGGCAACACCGGACACGGCCGCCGGGGCGGCGCCGACCATGCCCACCTGTCAGAACGAGTTCAGCAGGATCCCGGTCGCGTCGACGTCGCGCGCGACAGTCCCGATCATCCGCTCGGGCAGGTACGGCGCGCCACCAGGCCAGGTGTGGCCGCCGCCCGCGATCCGGTACAGCGTCACGGGCCGACGTCCGTGGTCGCGCCAGCTGAGCCGCGTGACGAGCAGCGGGCCGCCGAGCTCGTCGATTACCGGTAGAGCCGCGCACCCGTTGGCCGACGCCCACTGCCGGCACGTCTGCTCGATACCGACCATGTAGCCGCGCCCAGCCGGGCGGGTACGCGGCCGCCGGCGCCGCCCGATCGGGCCGCCCTCGTAGGGGACGAGCGGATCGGCCGTGCCATGGAACGCGAGCACCGTCACGCCGCCCGGGGGCGCCGGCCGGGTCCGCATCGAAGCGTCGGTCGCGCCGCCGGCGACCAGCACGATCCCCGACAGTTGCAGCAGTTCGTGACGCGCCAGGTGCTCGGCCATGAACGCGCCGTTCGAGATCCCGACGGCGACCGTCCGGTCAGCCGCGGCTATGCCTTCGCGGTTCAACCTTGCGCACAGCGCCGACAGGAACGCGACATCGTCTACTCCCTGGCGCCAAGCGATCCGCGGTGCCATCCGGTGGTCGTTCCAGATCCGTGCCCAGCCGTCGGGGAACGCGACCGCAAAGCCGGCGCGCGGACCCCGCTCGGCCAGCCCGGTCAGCGCCGCCATCCCGAGTCCCTGGCCACCGGCGCCGTGGAGGACGAGCAGCAGCGGCGAGCGCTCGTGCGGCCCGGACACGACCGTGTACGTGCGGTGGGCGTCGCCGACGTCGATCGACCGCGGCGCCAGCGATGGCAGCCTCATGCCGGCACGCGCCAGCGCCCGCGCGCGGATCAACCGCGCCAGCGGCCCCGGTTCCGGCGCGGTCCGCACGAGCGGCGGCCCGAGCTAGCTGCGACGGCGGAGCACGCGCAGCGCCAGCAGGAAGCCGAGCACGAGCGCCACGAGCGGAGCCGGGTTGCGCTTCACCTGGCCCCACAGGACTGAGCCCATCAACGACAGTCCCTGGACCGGCTCACTCTCGGCGACCGGCTGGTTCGGTTGCGGCGTGGGGGGCGGAGGGGGCGGCGGGGGTTGCGCCGCCGCATCGGACCCGTCCTCCGGGGCAGGCGCCTGCGGCTCCTCCGCGGCAGGCGGCTCCGGGGCCGGAGCCTGCGCAGCCGGAGCGCCGGCCAACGACGTCTGCAGGCACTTGGCGAAGTCGCCCAGCAGCTTGTTGGAGATGTCCTCGATCATCCCGCCGCGCCCGAAGCGCGCCAGCTTGCCCGTGATG
>JBKQJQ010000042.1:0-3552 GCA_052147875.1 Solirubrobacteraceae bacterium
GTCGCGGGACGCGGCTGGTCCGACCGGCTGGTTATCGCACTCGAGCAGAGCCTCTTCCACGGCGCGGATCGGAGCTCATACGCCGCCGAGGCCGGCATCTCCCCCCCAACCGCCAGCGCGGACCTCCGCCGGCTGCTGGACGCAGGGCTCGTCGTCCGGCAGAGCCTTGGTCGCATGACGCGCTATACGGCCAGCGATGCTCTGCGCAGCGACATCCGCGATGCATTGACGTGAATTACCGTCATACGAGCGACCGTAGGACTTTATGGTCGCCTGTCCAGGCCGCGTGCGGCCAATCTTCAACGGGAGTCCATACCTCGGCAGCCCGGATCTGGCGAAGCTACAGCGGTAACGTCGGTACCCCAACCCCATCTCGAGGTGAGGAGAGCGATGCGACCCCGCGTTTCCCGCGTTCCCCAGATCGTGGCCCTTGGCGGCGGCGGCTTCTCGATGGAGCAGGGCAACCCTCTGCTCGACGACTACGTGCTCTCGCTAACCGGTTCCAAGCGCCCGCGCGTGTGCTTCCTGCCGACTGCCTCGGGTGACGCAGACCACTACGTCGTACGCTTCTACCGGCGCTTCTCGCCCGGCTGCGAGGCCAGCCACGTCTCGCTGTTCCGCCTCGACCAGGGCACGGGCGGGGTCGAGGACGACCTCGCCACCCACCTGCTCGAGCAGGACCTGATCTACGTCGGCGGCGGCAACGTCGTCAGCATGCTCGGCGCCTGGCGCGCGCATGGCCTCGACAGCGTGCTGCGCCAGGCGTGGCGCAAAGGCGTCGTGCTGTGCGGCCCCTCCGCCGGCTCGCTCTGCTGGTTCGCGGAGTCGCTCAGCGCCTTCCACGGCGCGCCACGGCGGGTCAGGGGATTGGGCCTGCTGCCCTACTCCAACTGCGTCCACTACGATGCCGAGCCCGCGCGGCGCGCCGAGTACCACCGCTTCGTCGGCGACGGGATGCGCCCCGGCTACGCCGCCGAGGACGGCGTCGCGCTGCACTTCCGCCGTACACGCCTGGAGCGCGTCGTCAGCTCCCGCCCCGATGGATGCGCCTACCGCGTCGAGCCGGCCGCCGACGGCGTCGTGGAAACACCGCTGGAGACCACCTACCTCGGGGTCGCAGACGCGGTCGCCGCCACATCCACAAAGGCCGCCAAGCGCGCGAACGCCGCCAAAGCGGTCCGGCTCCCGCCCGTGACAGCGATCGTCGCCGCGTGAGCCCGCCGGGGGCTCAGGACACACCCGTTTCAGATACTGAGGTTACGGAGACAGATGAGTCAACGCTGCTCGCGCTCGGCGGGGGTGGTTTCACGATGGAGCCGACCAACCCGCTGCTCGACGACTACGTGCTCTCGCTCTCCTCCGCGAAAGAACCCCGCATCCTGTTCCTGCCGACGGCCTCGGGCGACACGACAGCGCAAATCAACGCGTTTCACGCGCGCTTCTCCGACCGCCTGTGCGTGCCCGAGTACCTGTCTCTGTTCCGGCTGGGCGATGTCAAGCGCCCGCTCGCGGAGATCGTGCTCCAACAGGACATCGTGTACGTCGGCGGTGGCTCGATGCGCAACCTGCTCGCGATCTGGCGCGCCCACGGCCTCGACCGCCTACTCGAGCAGGCGTGGCGCGCGGGCGTCGTGCTCGCGGGGTTGAGCGCCGGCGCGATGTGCTGGTTCGAGGGCGGGATCACCTGCTCGAGCGGCCCCCCGGCGCCGATGGCCGGGCTCGGCCTGCTCGAAGGCTCACTGACCGTCCACGCCGACGGCGAGCCCGAGCGCCTGCCCGTGTGGCTTGCGAGCATACGTGACGGCACGCTCCCCGGGGGCTGGGCGGTCGACGACGGGGTCGGGCTGCTGTTCCGCGGGCAGCGCCTCGAACGCGTTGTCAGCTCACGGCCGGGCGCGGGCGCGCAGCGCGTCGACCAGGTCGCCGGCGAGCTCGTCCGGCACCGCCTCACACCCGAGCTGCTCGGCGAGCACTCGCCCGGGGTACTCGGGGGCTTCGACGAGGATGTGCAGGAACTGCGGCGCGTCAACCGCCTGCGCCGCGGGATGCTCGGTGAAGGGCTTTAGGGGGAACCGGCTTCGCTATCTGCGATTGCCCTTGCGCGGTTTTGCCGGCCTCGGCGGAAAGCGCTTGCGCTCCTCGGCCGTCATCTTGCGGATCGTCAGCGAGCCTTCCTTGAGCTGACGCTCAACATCCTCCAGTTTCGCGACACGCCGCTCGGCCGCACGATCCGCTTGAGTGGCCATTCATTGAGAATAGCGCTCGGGGTGCTCGGGCCGGGTATTGTCTGCCCTCGCGTTCTCATTCGATGCGCGAACGCGGGCTTGACGATCCCCTTGGAATGGAGCGCCTGTGAGACAACGCCTGCTTTCAACCATTGGCTTCTCGGCCCCGCCGAAGGCGTCGATAGCCGAGTCACGAGGAGTGTCATATGCGTCTTAGATCAGGTCGAGTCGATGCAACGCCTAGGACAATCGCCCGACGGCTGGCGGTGGGGCTGCTCGGTATCTCCTTCGCGGTGGCGCTGCCAGCTGCCGCACAGGCCAACAACCTCTTCTCAGTCGACCCAAGCGCCGCCTCGACCGGGCCGATCGTGACCGACGCGGCAGGCAACGGTTACATCGCGTGGGAGCACAGGGCCGCCAGCAGTTCTGAACCGACCACGACGATCTTCTGCAAGATCCCCCGCGGCGGGTCGTGCACAGAACCGATCGTCCTGCCGCTCCCCGCTCCCGGAGATTCGAGCACAGAAGCCGTGACACAGGCCTTTCCGGTGCTTGGGGCGACATCCGGCGTCCTCTATGTGGTCGCGCCGCGCTATGTCGCCGGCGACACGCTGATCTGGACATCGCAAAACGGCGGCGCGACATTCTCCGCGGCGCATGTGGTACCCGACTATGCGGAAGGCTCGGGTGTGGGTGACGTGCTGCGCAACCCGCTCTCTCCGACGACGAACCCGACCTCTGACGATTTCGATGTGGCCTCGTTCAACAGCGCGGTTGGCATCACCGAAATCGGAGACCTCGACAGCAAACCGTTCCACCTCCGCTTTGCGACTGACGGTGACGGTCAGGGATCGACCCTGGGCTTCACCACCACGAGCCACCTCCCCGTCGAGGCCTACTGGAACTTCGCGTCGCCCTATGAAGTCGCGTTTGACTATCTGAAAGCCGGCAGCGGCGGCGAAGAAACAAACTGGTCGACGGCTCAGTTCGTCACCAATGGTTACGAGCCGCGTCTGGCCAGTGGTCCCGGCGGCCTATTCCTACTCTCAACCGATGTCGCCTCGGGCGAAGAACAGCCGTCGCTGCTCGATGTCCGCAAATATGACGAAGCGACCCACTCCTTCGGGGCGCCGACCACTGTCGCAACGATCCCGACGGGGGTCTTCAGCCTGTTCAGCGGGGGCGAGATCTTCGAGAACCCCGACAACGGCACGCTGTACGTGGCTGAGCCGATCGAAACCGCCAGCGGGACCCAGGTGATTCTTCTCTGGGAATCGACCGACGGCGGACAGAGCTTCCACGGCGAACGCGAGATCGCCGTGATCGG
>JBKQJQ010000043.1:0-6075 GCA_052147875.1 Solirubrobacteraceae bacterium
TACGTCGCGAGCACGTTGGCGTACGTGTTCGCGCCCAGCTTGGCGCAGAACGGCCTGTACACGGCCGTGGTGATCATCGTCCTGTTCTGGGCGGCCGTACTGGTATCCGCCAGAGGGCTACTCGCTACAGGCAAGCTGGCGTCGTACGGGATAGTCATCGGAACGCTGATCCCGGGCCTGCTTCTAGTTGTCCTGGCCGCGACCTACCTCCTGCAGGGCAACGCCTCTGCGGCGCCGCTGAACGCTCACCATGTGCTCCCGGCGTGGAATGGGCTGACGAGCATCGTTCTGATCGTCAACAGCTTCTTCCTCTATGCCGGGGTTGAGGTCAATGCCGTCCACGTCGACGAGCTGCACGATGCCCCGCGCGAGTTCCCCAAAGCGACGTTCGTGGCCGTGATCCTAATTCTGCTCGTCTTCATCTTCCCGACGCTCGCGATCTCGGTCGCTGTCCCAGCGGGGCACATCAGCTTCACCGCGGGTGTCATGCAGGCGTTCAAGAGCCTGCTCGATCACTTCGGGCTGAACGTGCTCACACCGATCATCGCCGTTGGGCTGGTGGTCGCCTCCCTGAGCGGCCTGCTCGACTGGCTAACTGGTCCCTCGACCGGCCTCTTGGACATCGCTCGCGAGCGTGGCTACCTGCCACGGTACTTCCAGCAGCTCAACTCAAACGGAATCCAACTCCACATACTCGTCTCCCAGGGAGTCATCATCACACTGATCGGACTGCTCTACGCCGTGGTGCCGGAAGTCTCACGCGCGTACTGGGTGTTCGCCGCCCTGGCGACAGAGGTCTACCTGATCATGTACGTGCTGATGTTCGTCGCGGCGATCAACCTACGGCGGCGACAGCCCGAGCACCAGCGTGGCTACCGCGCACCCGCGCTGGTGACGATCTGCGTCGTTGGGGCGCTTGCCTCCGCGGCCGCCTGCGTGGTGGGTCTGCTCCCACCGAGCCAGCTGGGACACATAAGCACGCCGCGATATCTCCTGGCGCTGCTCGCCGCGACCCTCCTCGTCGGCCTCGTCCCGCCGCTGCTGCTCCACAAACTGCGCCGGTCCGACTGGAAAGCAGCTGCCTGAGCCGAGGAGGAGGGCAGCAGCGGTCAGGCGAAGGAGCCCTCGATGGCGCGAGACCGGCTGGAAGGCGAAAGGGGGTCTGCTGGGCATCGAACAGCAGGCCTGCGGATCCAGGCGTGCGCGCCGGTGACTATCGGCTCGCGCCCGTGTCGCCCGGACTCGCGCCCCGCGGAGGATCCATACTCTCGGGCCGATGACGCCGCACTCATTCGATACCTTCTTCGCGGCGTCTGCCGGCGTCGCCGGGGCACTGATCGGGTTGCTGTTTGTTGCGATCTCAGTCGCACAAGAGCGACTGATATCGGAGAACGCCGACCAGGCGCACCGGCTGCGCGCGTCGGCCGCCTTGACATCGTTTAGCAACGCACTCGCGGTCGCGCTGTTCGGCCTGGTTCCCGGGATCGGGTTGGGCGGCCCAGCGTTCGTCGTCGGTCTTCTAGGACTGCTGTTCGTTGCCGGATCATTGCTGTTGCTGCGCCGGGTTCGTAAGTCCCATCCCGTCCCGCCCCGAGACGTCCTGTTCCTGGCTAGCCTTGTCGCAGTATTCGTTCTTCAGCTCTACTACGCGCTGCGGCTCATCTCCAGAGCGGGTGACGTGGGGGCTGCGAGGGGGATCGCGGTGCTGGTAGTCGTCTGCTTCTTCATCGGGATCGCGCGTTCTTGGGAGCTCGTCGGAGGACCGTCGATTGGCTTCGGCCACGAGCTGGCGGCGATCGTGCGAGCCCGACGGCAGGACCGTGAAGCGCAGGTGCCCGCGAGCGTTTCATCTGTGGAGAACGTCGACGAGCGGTAGTCCGGTCAAGAGCCGCGCCATGCCCCGTTCGGCGCTTAGCGGTGGGCGTCTTCTCCGACGAACTGATGGGCGTCATCGACGACATCGCCTCGCGCCTCGACCGACAGACATCGCGGCCGCTCGAACGGACGCGCTTACGGTCTTCGGACTGATGGTCGGCCTGCGGCTCGCCAGGACGCTCACAGACCGCGACCTGTCCGATCAGCTCCTTGCCTGCGGCGTGGAGACCGCCCTGAAGCTGCTCGATGACCGGGCGTCGTCCAACCCGGGCGCCACGCCAGCGCACGGGCGCGCGCTTACTGCTTCATCAACGGGGCGTCGCCGCGTGGATCTCGGGTTGGGTTATCGCCCCGGGCGGCGCCCTCAAAGGAGCCGACGCTCGCGCACGGCCTCGCGCACGTCGCGCAGGATCTCGTCCGAGCGCTGGGTCGGCCCGAGCGCACGGGCGATCATCACCGCACCCACCATGGCACTGAGCGTCAACGTCGCGCGGCGGCGCGTGGCGTCGTCGTCGCCTTCCAGCAGCCGCTGGAGGTGCGCGAGGTAGCGCTCGACCTGGGCGCGGTAGGCCTCCTGCGCCGCCCCGCCGACGCGGGGCATGTCCGTGCCAAGGGCAACCACTCCGCAGCCGGTCGCCGGGTCGTCGCGGTGCGCGACGGACAAGTAGGAGTCGGCAAACGCGGCCAGCGGATCGTCGGCGCCGGCCGTGAGCTCGGGCACCCTCGACTCGCTGTCGGTCAGCGCGTGCTCGACGGCTTCGACGATCAGCTCGTCGCGAGAGCCAAAGTGCTTGTAGAAGCCGCCGTGGGTGAGCCCAGCGGCGCGCATGATCTCGGCCACGCCCGGCTGCTCGGTCCCCGATTCGCGGATACGCGCCGCCGCAGTCGCGACGATCCGCTCGTGGCTGGCCGCCTTGTCCTGCTTGGAATGCCTCATCAGCAATATGGATGATAGCAATCATCCATATGTGTTAGGATGACGGTCATCATCCAACTCGGCGCCGAGGAGGCCCCCATGCAGATCAAAGGAACCACAGCGCTCGTCACCGGCGCCAACCGCGGGATCGGCAAAGCCTTCACCGAGGCGCTGCTCGAGCGCGACGCGGCGAAGGTCTACGCCGCGGTACGCGACGTCGCGACCCTCACCGACACCGACCCCCGGCTCGTGCCGGTGCAACTCGACGTCACCGACGCCGACCGAGTCGCGGCCGTCGCGCACGAACTCGGCGACATCCAGCTCGTCATCAACAACGCGGGCATCGCCCGTCCGGGGACCCCGCTGAGCGTCGAGCTCGACGCCGCCCGCGCTGAGCTCGAGGTCAACTACCTCAGCTTGATCGCCACGACGCAGGCCTTCGCGCCCGTGCTCGCCGCCAACGGCGGCGGAGCGTTCGTCAACGTCCTATCCGTCGGGTCATGGATCGGCAGCCCGACCCTGTCGACCTACGCGGCGTCGAAGTCCGCAGCCTGGAACTTCACCAACGCGTCGCGCGTCGAACTAAAGCGCCAGGGCACGCACGTCGTCGGCGTCCACGTTGGCTTCGTCGACACCGACCTCACCGCCGCGCTCGAAGTCGACAAGATCGCGCCCGCCGCTGTGGCAAGCGCGGCGCTCGACGCCGTCGAGGCCGGTGAGCCCGAAGCGGTCGTCGACGACCTCAGCCGCCAGGTCAAGGCCGGCCTCAGCGACGACCAGCGCATCCTCTACCCGCAGGTCGAGCGCGACTTCGCGGCTCTAATCGCGTCCGGGACGTGACCCGCGGCCCAAATCCGCCGAGGCGGAACGCGACCTGCTTTCGTTCGGCGACGAGCATCCGCCACTCGAGCTGACCAGAGCCCCTGGGTTGCGCTCTGCGGTACCTGGCGTCAACGCGCCTGTGGTAGCGACCCCTGCTGGGCGAAGGGAGACGCTTGACCGGCGAGCATCGTGCTGGCGAGCTCCGCGAGTCGGCGTTGCTCGCGGTCAGATAGCGGTGCCAGCAGCGTCTCCAGCTCGGCATAGACCTCGTCGGCGAATCGGCTCGCGAGCCCAGCCCCTTGCTCCGTCAGGCGCACATGGATCGCGCGACCATCGGCGTGCCCGGTGGTGCGGGCGACCAGTCCGCGACGCTCGGCGCGGTCAATCAGACCGCTCACGCTTGACTTCTCGAGCGCCAGGTGGTCTCTCAAGTCGCCCATCGCAGGCTCGCGATCGCGCAAGATCCCGAACAGCCGCACCTGTGTGACCGAGACGTCGTAGCGAGCGGCCACACGAGCAAGGACGTCGTGGACCGTAAAGGAGAGCTGCACCACCGCGTCGAGCACCGTGGGATCGCTCGACAGTCGCCGCTGGGATCGACGGGGAGACATGCGTGGGGATAGTCTACTTGACTTTGTTCGCGTCACGACCTATCTTGTTCGCGGCAAGAACTATTTAGAACGGGAGTCAGCTCATGAACGCTGCAGTCGTCCGATCATTCGGACACCCGCCGGCCTACGAGCAGTTCGACGCCCCCACGCCCAGCACCCCTGATCAGGCGCTGATCGACGTGCTCGCGGTCGGGCTGCACCCGAGGACACGATCGAGCGCAAATGGCTCCCACTACACCAGCACCCGGCAGCTGCCGATGATCCCCGGCTTCGACGGAATCGGCCGCGATCCCGAGGGCCGGCTGCGGTACTTCATCCTCGACGACACCCATCTCGGAAGCATGGCCGAGCAGGTCGTGGTCGACCTTCGGCGCAGCATCGTGCTGCCCGCCGACACAGAGGTGCTGACCGTCGCCGCCGCGATGAACCCCGCGATGGCGTCCTGGATCGCGCTCCGCAAGCGGATCGCCTTCGAATCCGGGCAGAGCGTCCTTGTACTCGGCGCGACCGGCAACGCCGGACGGATGGCGGTCCAGATCGCCAAGCACCTCGGCGCCGACCGTGTCATCGCCGCCGGCCGCGACCCCGAACGGCTCGCCACCATGGCCGAGCTCGGGGCGGACCTCACCGTTTCGCTCGCGGGCGATGCTGAGAGGGCCGACCGGGCGCTTGGCGACGCCGCCGCCGACGTGGACGTCGTGATCGACTTCCTGTGGGGCCCGGCGACCGAGCGCAACATGCCCGCTGTGCTCACACACCGCATGGACACGAGCCGACCACTCACCTGGATCGAGATTGGCTCGATGTCCGGGCTGCAGATCACCCTTCCGTCCGCATGGCTCCGGGCCGCCCGTCTCCAGCTCGTCGGCAGCGGCCAGGGAGCGGTCAGCGCGCGGGACATTGTCAACGAGCTCCCCGCGCTCGCCGCCGAGATCTCGACCAGGACCTACACCATCGACGCCCTCTCAACCCCACTCAGCCGCGTTGAGACGACCTGGGACACACCCATCGCGCCCGGCCAACGCATCGTCTACGTCCCATAGCGGTCAAACGCCACGCCCGCGTCGAAAGGTCGCCGTTGGCATTGGCCAGCTACTGTCCTGGTGGGGAACGACGAGCGGACGGGTGCTGTGCGAGACGGTCCGTGGCCCGCAGTTCGACAGGCTGCTCTGATCTCTTTCCGTCTTCCTGATCGGCCTGCGATCTGGAATGGGCGTGGCCGGGGCCCGCCAATCAATTCACGACCGTGGCGCTCCTCGCCAATTCCGCGCATCTCCTGGACGGTGGGGATCTCCGCTGGGTGGCCGGCAACGAGCGCAGCGACGCCTCAATGCCAGCCAACGTGGGTGGCGGTCGGCGATCAAGGAGCCCGTCCCGCGATTTCGGAGAACGAGGATGTCGAGATCGTCCTCGAGTTCTTCCGCGCGCATTTTGGTTTCGAGCTTCGCCTACCTTAATCTCGTACAAGCTTTGAAGTCGGCTACCTAGGCTACGTTGGGGGGTATCAAGGTGAAACGGGTGGCGGGACGGTGTCGCGGCCGCGCAGTTGTGGTCGCGGTTGCGGGCGCGGCCTGCTGGGCCACTGCTTGCGGCGTCTCCGGTGCTGAACCTCAGTTCGAGCCGGGCCCGACCATTCGGGCATCTATCCAGCACGCTGATCCCGCGCCAGGCTGCTCGGTCACGAGGCCGGTCGTGGTGCTTGATCCAGGCCACTCGGGTGGACCGAACTTCGACTCCACCGCCGAGGTCGACGGCCCCAAGCCGGTGACCGGACTAGGCATCACGTTTCACCCGGTCGACATCGACGACTCCGGCATCATGTCGATCGACAACGGCGGAGCCCCCGGTGAG
>JBKQJQ010000044.1:0-7231 GCA_052147875.1 Solirubrobacteraceae bacterium
GGCCGATGATCCCCGGGAACACGTAGTCCTTGTAGCTGATTCCCGGTACGTGGATCGCCGACCCGAACACGTACAGGAACAGCAGGATGAAGATGATCGGCTGGATCGTCACGTCGAGCAGCCGCTCCGGCACGCGGGGGATGGCTCGCAGGCTGCGCCCGGTTAACAGAGTCGTGTCGCGCACGAACCGCAGTGGTCGGCTACGGCTTGGCGACGCGGCGTCGATCGCGGTCATACGGCGGCCTCCTGGTGGTCGTAGGACTCGGTCGCGTGACCGGTGAGGGCGAGGAACGCGTCGTCGAGCGTCGGCCGGCGCAGAGCGATCTCGTCAACGCCGATCGCTGACTCCTCGACGACCGCGGCGACGCGCGCGAGGTCGGCGATCTCGTCGGGGGCGGCGACCGAGATCGTGCGCTGCGCAGACAGCGGCTTGACCTCGAAGCGCTGATCCAGCAGCAACAGCAGCTGCTCGAACGCCGCGCCGTCGGCGGCGATCACGTCAACCCGCTGCTCGCCCACCTGGGCCTTGAGCTGCGCCGGCGTACCGGAGGCCACCTCGCGCCCCCGGTCGATCAGGACGACACGGTCGGCGAGCGCGTCGGCCTCCTCGAGGTACTGGGTCGTCAGCAGCAGCGTCACGCCCTCGAGCACAAGCTCGCGTATCGTGGCCCAGACGACCTGCCGGCTGCGGGGATCGAGCCCGGTCGTCGGCTCGTCGAGGACCAGCACGTGCGGACGATCGATCAGGCCCGCCGCGAGATCCACGCGCCGGCGTTCGCCGCCCGACAGGTCCTTGACAAGGCGGTCACGGAAATCGTTCACGTCGAAACGGGCGATCAGCTCGTCGGCGACCGCACGCGCGGCACGCAGGCCGCGGCCGCGAAGTCGGGCCATCAGGACGAGGTTCTCGCGCGCGGTGAGATTCTTGTCGAGCGCCGCAAACTGACCCGTTAGCGAGATCAATTCGCGCACGCGGCCGGCGTCTTTGACGACATCGCGGCCGCCAACCCACGCCTGCCCGCCGTCGGGGCGCAGCAATGTCGCGAGCATCCGCACGGTCGTCGTCTTGCCGGCACCGTTGGGCCCCAGCAGCGAGACCACGGTGCCGACGTCGACCTCGAGATCGAGATCGTCGACGGCGACGAAATCGCCGAAGCGCTTCGTGAGGCCCTTGGTTTGGATAGCGGGTGTTGGTGTCATAGTCCGAAAAGATACAGCCACTGTAAGAATACTGCAAGTGAAAATTTGGTTGCTAGGCTTTGTGGCTGTAGACCCGAGGCCGAGCGGAAACTCATCTGATGGATAGCGAGACAGAGGCCGAGACCAGCGAAGCGGCTGCGCGTTCCGCCTCGGGCGCGGACGACCTGGCCACCCCACCGTACGACGACGTGCTCCACCGGCTGTTGTCCGACGAGGTCGGCGAGAGCGTGGCGGAGCTGATGCGCCAGGCGCGGCGGGCCCATGAGGGATGGCACCGCCGCAATGACCCACGCGAGGGGCTGCGCGAGCGCAAGCGCCGTCTGACCCGTCAGCTGATCTCAGACGCCGCGACCGCGATGTTCGCGATCCGCGGGTTCGACAACGTTCGGGTCGCCGAGGTCGCCGACCGGGTCGGCGTCTCCGAGAAGACCGTCTACAACTACTTCCCGACCAAGGAGTCGCTGGTGCTCGATACCGCCGACGAGACGATCGAGCGCGTCGCGTCGGCAATTCGCGAGCGCCGCCCGGACGAGTCTCTGACCGAGGCGGTGGTCCGGGCGCTGAAAGAGGACATGGAGCGCTTCGAGCAGGCGCCGGACGAGCTGATCGCGTTCACGCCATCGCTCGGCGAGATGATCCGCTCCACGCCCGCACTTCGTGCAGCGTGGCTGGAGGTACACGACAAGCTCGCGGTCGTCGCCCGCGACGAGCTGGCGGCGCTCGCCCAGGTCGACCCAGAGAGCCCCGAGCCGACGATCGCGGGGCGCGCGCTGGCCGGGCTCGCCCAGGTGGGATTCGACTCTCGCAACCGGCACATCAGCGAGGGGCTGCGCGGCGAAGCGCTCCGCGACGCGGTGACCAGCGACGTCGAACGCGCGGCGCGGCTGCTCGAAGCGGGTTTGTGGTCGTTCAACGTGCTGGCCCGCGGAGCGCGAGCCAAGCAGCAGGCGATCGAAGCCGCCAGGTCCGCAGAGGCCGCTCGCAAGCAAGTAGTGACGGCGCTCAGGCAGGCGCGGGCCGCATGGTCCGAGGTCAGGCAGGCACGAGCCGTCGGCCGCGACCAGTAGCGGCGCGTCTTGCGGCCGGGTTTACCCTGGACGTGACGGGCGCGCTTTCAATCAACCGGGAGGCAGTTGCAAATGCGTCACCTAACCGTTGTGATCGCGGTCACGGTTTGTGTGGCCGCGTTCGGCGTCGCGGGGTGCGGCAGCTCGAGCTCCAGCTCCAGCGCGAGCTCGAGCGCAGCGGGCACGCCGGCCGCCGCTTCGACCACCACCGGCACAACCCATCTGGCAACAGCGAAGTTCCTGCTCCACGCCGGGCTGGCGTTGGGTGCCTTCCATCACTTCATCTACGGCCCGATCAAGGCGGGCGACCTCAAGCACCCGTTCGAGCACAAGCTGACGCTCGTCAAGGCCGGTCTGGCAGCAGTGTTCGTCTACCACGAGCTGAAGCTGGCGGCGGAGGACGCCAAGAGCAGCAAGCTGTTGAGTCCCCTCGTGGCGCCGCTGACGGCGGCCGCTAGCAAGCTCTCCGGGCTGAAAGGCTCGATCACGAGCGGGGGCGTCAACCCCGCGGACATCACCAGCCTGAGCTCGAGCCTGGACCAGATCAAGAGCACGGCCGCGTCCAAGGGCCAGTCGATCACGGAGTCGATCCCGGGCGCATCACAGCTCGCGGCCGGGCTGTGAGCTCGGGGCGCGCACCCGAGCGCGCCCCCTAGCCTGCACGCTGTGTCGACACTCGCCGTGCTCGGACCGGGCGGGGTTGGCGGCCTCATGGCCGCCGCATTGGCGCGCGCCGGGACGGACGTCGTGGTCGTCGCGCGCGAGCCGACGGCGGAGCTGATCTCGGCCAACGGGATCGAGGTCCGCAGCAGGGCGCTGGGTGATTTCAGCGCCCGGCCCCGCGCGCTGGCAGTGCTGCGCGAGCCGGTCGACTGGCTGGTGGTCGCGACCAAGGCAACCGGCCTCGATGCGGCGCTGGCCCGGATCGACACCGCCCCGACGCTGGTCGTGCCGCTGCTCAACGGAATCGAGCATATGGCCCGGCTTCGTTCCGCATTCGACAACGTGATCGCCGCCGTGATCAGGGTTGAATCGGATCGCCCGGCGCTCGCTCAGATCGTGCAGACCAGTCCCTCGATCCGCGTCTATCGGGCAGACGGAGCGCCGACAGCGCTCGCGACGCTGATCGCCGATACGGGGATCGAGGTGCGAACCGGCGACAGCGAGCGCCAGGTCCTGTGGTCAAAGCTCGCACGCCTCAACGCGCTCGCGCTGACGACCAGCGCCAGCGATCGCCCGATCGGTTTCGTCCGCACCGACCCGCGCTGGCGCGCGGCGCTCGAGGGCGCCGTCAGCGAGACGAGCGCGGTCGCCAACGCCGACGGCGCCCAGCTCGACGCCGCCGCGACGCTCACCGAGCTCGACCGGGCGCACCCCGAGCTCGGGTCGTCGATGCAGCGCGATATCGCCGCCGGCCGCGAGCCTGAGCTCGACGCGATCGCGGGCGCGGTGCTGCGCGCGGGCACACGGCATGGGCTGCGCTGCCCGACTGTCGAATGGCTGGCGGGACGCGTCGCCGCGCGGGCCGGAATCGACGCGCCCGCTTAGAGCGGCGGCCGGATCGGCTCTGGTGCGTCGACGAACACCGGCTCGGCGAGCTCCTCGGAGGCGACCGCGTCGACCACCTCCTGCTCCTCGAACTCGCCCTCGGAGTCGTGCTCGCCGTCGCACAGGACGCGGAAGTTCCCGGTCACGCCGTCGTCTGCCTGGAGCACGATCCCGGGCAGCAGCTCCTCGCCCTCCTCGAGCCCGAGGCGCTCGATGTCGAAGTGGGTCATGCCGATCCCCCAGCTGTTGTGGCCCGGGTTCTCACGGTCGTGGGCGGCGACCCCCTGCGCGAAGCGCTCCAGCAGCTTGCCCATTGTCGCCGTGTCGACCACTTATTTGCCCATCGTCGCCGTGCCGACCACCTAGTTGCCCATCGTCGCCGTGCCGACCACCTAAATCACCCGCGCTCGAGGATCTCGATCCGATAGCCGTCGGGATCGCGAACGAAGCACAGCCGGTTGCCGCCGGCGCGGATCGTGTACGGCGGGCGCTCGGGCTCGATCCCCTGCTCAGCGAGCCGCTCGAGCATCCCGTCGAGGTCATTTGTCGTGATCGCGATGTGGCCGTAGCCGGTGCCGATCTCATACGGTTCGGTGACGCCGAAGTTGTGAGTCAGCTCGAGCCGCGGCTCAGACCCGTCCTCGGGGAGCCCCATGAACACGTTGACGGCCTCGTCGCGGATCGGCGCTCGCCGCATCTCCTCGAAGCCAAGCGCCTCGTAGAACTTGACCGACCTGTCGACGTCTAGGATCCGGTAACAGGTGTGGATCAGGCTCATGGTCGCCACCAAGGCTACCCCGATACGCTCTTGAGCATGATCGTCGAGCGTTCGATGAGCGACCAGTGGCTGTCCAACACCTACGTGGTGGCCGACGAGCCCGGCGGCCACGCGGTGATGATCGACGCCGGCGGCCCGATCTCGCCACTGCTCGAATACCTGCGCCGCGGCCAGCTGCAGCTGACCCACGTGCTGCTGACCCATCACCATCACGACCACGTCGCGGAGCTCGACGCGGTGCTCGCGGCGCAGCCCGGCACGCCCGTTCTGATCCATCCGCTCGAGCGCGACCTGGTGGCCGGCGCGACCGGGACGATGCAGCCCGGCGAGCTGATCGAATCGGGCGCCCTGCGGATCGAGCCGATCCACACTCCCGGTCACACGGCCGGGATGCTGTCGCTGCTGGTCGACGGTTCGGACGTGTTCACCGGCGACACGCTGTTCAAGGGCTCGGTCGGCGGCGTGCGAGCACCCGGCCACACCACCTACGCCGACCTCAAGAGCTCGATCATGGACAAGTTGCTCACGCTCCCGGCGCACACCCGGATCCATCCCGGTCACACCGACCCGACGACCGTCGCCGACGAGCTCGAGCACAACCGCTTCGTCCGGATCTGGCGCGGCGTCGACCCCGAGGGCTCTGAGCAGTGTCGCGCGATGGGCGACGAGGCGACGCTGATCCTGCTGGGTGACGATTACGACGGCGGCCACAAGGCGTGGATCCGGTGGCCCGATGGCGCGGACGACATCGTGCCGGGCTCCCAGGTGCAGACGGCCAATTAGCCGTAGGGGAATCGGTGGCGAAGGAGCCCAAGGAGCCCCGGGAGCGCAAGGACAGCATCCCGACCTCTCGCGTCAGCCGGACCGCCAGGATCGGTAGTTTGGCCGCCGGTCAGGCGATTCGCCAGGCGGGAACGCGAGCGGCCAACGTCGCTCGCAGCCCGGAGGGACGCGAGGCCGCGCTCGAGCGCCGCCATATTGAGGCGGCCGAGCAGATCGTCGCTGCGCTGGGAACGATGAAGGGCGCCGCGATGAAGGTCGGCCAAGTGCTGTCGTTCCTGGACGTCGGGATGGTTCCCGAGGAGTACCGCGAGGAGTTCCAGCACAAGCTCGCGGCGCTTCGCGACGCGGCGCCGACGGTCACCTTCAAGGACATGCGCAAGGTGATCGAGGAGGAGCTCGGCGAGCGCCTGTCGGAAGTCTTCGAGGAGTTCGACCAGGAGCCGATCGCGGCGGCCTCGATCGGGCAGGTCTACCGCGCCCGGTTGCTGGACGGGCGCGAGGTAGCGGTCAAGGTCCAGTACCCCGGCGTCGGCGCCGCGGTCCGCGCCGACATGCAGAACCTGGGCCTGATCCTGCGGCTCGCGAAGCGGATCGCGCCCGGCATGGACCCGCAGGCGATCGGCGAGGAGATCCGCTCGCGGATCCAGGAGGAGCTCGACTACGAGCTCGAGGCCCAGAACCAGCGGACGCTGGCGCGGATCTTCCGCGGCCACCCGTTCATCGTCATCCCCGACGTGATCACGTCGCTCTCACATGAGCGGATGATGGTCTCGGAATACCTCGCCGGGACCGGCTTCGAGGAGCTGAAGCCCCTCCCGCAGGACGACCGCGACCGGATCGGCGAGATGCTGTTCCGGTTCTACTTCGGCTGCCTGTACCGGCACGGCCAGTTCTCGGGTGACCCGCACCCGGGCAACTCGCAGCTGCTCGCTGACGGGAGGATGGCGTTCTACGACTTCGGGCTGTTCAAGCGGATGCCGCCGGGCACGGTCGAGCTTGAGATCAACGTCGCCCGCGCAGTGATCGAGGGCGACACGGACACGATCATGCGGCTCGGGACCGAGACGGGCTTTTTCCCGGAGCCCGAGAAGTTCAACCCCGACCGGGTGCTGGCCCACTTCCGCGCCGCGACGTCGTGGTACACCGCCGACCGCGCAATCGAGCTGACGCCCGAGTACGCCACCCAGGTGCTGATCGACATGAGCGATCCGCGGTCCGAATACTTCGGCTACCTGCGCCACGAGTCGGCGCCGCCCGATCACATCTTCGGGCGCCGGATGGAGGTTCTGACGCTGGCCGTGCTGTCGCAGCTGCACGCGCGCGGCAACTTCCACAGGATCGCCCGCGAGTGGTTCTACGACGATCCGCCGACGACCGAGCTCGGCCGTCAGGAGGCCGAGTTCTACAGTCGGGCCGCTGCTTAGGACTACTCGGTGCCGAACACACGCTCCAGCAGCGCGTATTCAGGCGCTACGCGGAAGCCCTTCTCGGCGAATCCGGCCCACAGCGCTGCGACCTCCTGCTTGCCACGCGCTGTCCCGCTGATCGCGCTGTTGCCCGCAGTTATCCAGACGATGTCGTCCGCGATGTCGGCCATCGCCCCTTCGGCGTCGCCCGCCGAGAAAGCGGCGTAGCCGCGCTTGGCGGCCTCGATCAGTTCCTCTCCGGCCATCTGAAGCTCCCTCGTCGCATTAGCCCCGCGGCGACCCTACCCCCCGGCGACTGGAGCGCCAGATGCGTTCACACCTCCTGAACCTGAAACAGGCTCGTGGTCCCCGGCCTGCCGCTCGGCAGGCCCGCGGTGATCCCGACGCGGTCGCCGCGCTTGACCCAACCGAGCTCGACGGCGCGCACG
>JBKQJQ010000045.1:0-4635 GCA_052147875.1 Solirubrobacteraceae bacterium
CCTGGACGGGCTGCCGATCGACCTCTACCTGATCCATGCGCCCGATACCCGGACGCCGTGGCCAACCTCGGTGCGGGCGCTCGCACGGCTCGCCGAGGAAGGCATGGTTCGTCACATCGGGCTGTCGAATGTCAACCGCGGCCAGCTCGATGAGGCACTCGAGCTCGCTCCGATCAGCGCCGTCGAGGTCGCGCTCAGCGTGTTCGATCACCGCGCGCTGCGGGGCGGGATCGTCGAGCGCTGCGCCGATCTGGGGATCGCGGTGATCGCCCACTCGCCGCTCGGTGGACCGCGCAGAGCTGGTCGGCTGGCGCGAAAGCAGGCGCTCGCCGAAGTCGCTCGGGTCCGCGGCGCGACGCCGGCCGAGGTGGCACTTGCCTGGGTGCTGGGGCTGTCTGATGTGGTGATAGCGATTCCGGGTGCGCGTCGGCCTGAGACGGCTCGGAGCGCCGCCCGGGCGGCGACGCTGCAGCTGAGCGCCGACGAGCAGGTGCGGCTCGGCCACGCGTTCGGCACTCACATGGAGCGCCCGCCGGTCGCCGTATCTGACGACGGCGAGGTGGTGATCGTGATGGGGATCCCCGGCGCCGGAAAGAGCCGCCTCGCTGAGGACTACGTCTCCCGGGGGTACCTGCGCCTGAACCGCGACGAACGCGGCGGTTCTCTGCGCGGGCTGGCGAGCACGCTTGACGAGGCGCTGTCGTCGGGCGTGCGGCGCGTGGTGCTCGACAACACGTTTCTGTCGCGCGCGATCAGAAGCTACGTGCTCGAGGCCGCCGGCGGGCATCGGATCCCGACGAGATGCCTGTGGCTCAACACGCCGCTCGCGCAGGCCCAGGTCAACCTCGTGGCACGCCTGCTCGCCCTTTCGGGCACGCTCCCTGATCCGGACGAGCTGCGCCAGCTGTCGCGGCGCGTCGAAGGGGTGATGACGCCGACGTCGCAGATGCGCGCGGCGCGCGAGCTCGAACCGCCGTCGTTGGACGAGGGGTTCGCGCAGGTGCGGGAGTTGCCGTTCGAGCGCGCGGCGCAAGCGGGCCCGGCGGGCGTGTTCGTGGCCGCGGCGGCGCTGCGACAGCCGGGCTGGGACGTGGCGGTCAGCGGTGCCGCGCCGAGCGCGCCGCATCTGGTGTTCGATTGGAGTCCGGGAGCGGGTTTGGAGAGCCTCGACGACTGCGTCGCCGGCCTGTCCTCGGTGGTGTCCGGTGACGTCCGGGCTGCTCTGTGCCCGCACGGCGGCGGCCCGCCGAGCTGCTGGTGCCGGCCGCCGCTGCCCGGCCTGCCGCTCGCGTTCGCGCACGCTGCCGGCATCGAGCCGTCGGCGTCTATCGTCGTCGGCGCGCGGCCGACCGACCGCACGCTCGCGGCGGCGCTCGGCGCCCGCTATGTCTCCGTGTGAAACTGCGCGGGCATGGCCACGACCGAGCAAGTCATCGTCGACGCCGGCGGCCGCGATCTACGCGTCACGAACCCGAGCCGTGTGATCTTTCCCAGCACGGAGCGCACTGCGGAGGTCACGAAGCTGGACATCGTCAACTACTACCTGGCCGTCGACGGCGGGATCATGCGGGCGCTCGGTCAGCGTCCGACGACGCTCGAGCGCTGGCCGAAGGGCGTCCATCCCGGGATCGTGCTCTCGATCCGGGACAAGGGTGGCGGCGACGCGTTCTTTCAGAAGCGGGTCCCGCGTGGGGCCCCCGACTACGTGCAGACGGCGCGGATCCAATTCCCGTCCGGCCGAGAAGCCGACGAGGTCTGTCCGACCGAGGTCGCGGTCGTCGGCTGGGCTGCTCAGATGGGGACAATCACGTTCCATCCCTGGCCGGTCCGGCGCGAGGACGTCGATCACCCCGACGAGCTGCGCCTCGACCTCGACCCCCAGCCCGGCACCGACTTCGCCGACGCCGCTCGGATCGGGGGCGAGGCCCGTCGCCTGCTGGACGAGCTGGGCTACGTCGGCTTCCCGAAGACCTCGGGCGGCCGCGGCGTCCACATCTATGTTCGGATCGAGCCACGCTGGACGTTCACGGACGTGCGCCACGCTGCGATCGGCTTCGGGCGCGAGCTCGAGCGGCGGCTGCCCGAGGAGGTGACGACCAAGTGGTGGAAGGAGGAACGCGGCGAGCGGATCTTCATCGACTACAACCAAAACGCCCGGGATCGCACGATCGCCTCGGCCTACAGCATCCGGCCCAAGCCCGGCGCTCCGGTCTCGGCGCCGCTCGCCTGGGACGAGCTGCCCGAGGTGGCGCCCGAGGATTTCACGGTCGCGACGATGCCTGCGCGGTTCGGGGAGCGGGGAGACGTGCACGCGGCGATCGATGACGTCCATCACTCGTTGCAGCCGCTACTGGAGTTGTACGAGACCTCCGGTGAGGGCGACATGCCCTACCCACCCGACTACCCGAAGATGCCGGGCGAGCCAAAGCGGGTGCAGCCGTCCCGCGACCGCGACCGCCCCCGTTAGCGTGTGCGGGATCGCACTGGGGCGTCACGCGACCGCGACCGCCCCCAGTTGAGGGTGCGGGATCGCCCTGGGGCGTCGCGCGACCGCGACCGTCCCCGCTGAGGGGGTGTTGGATCTCGAGGGGGCTATAGCCCCGTTGAGATCCAACACCCCCCCGCGGACTCATCGTGCCTGCGGCAGTTTCTTTGTACCGCGGCGCGCCGCGGGCGCCGACGGCGGCGGCACCACCGGGCCGATGTCGCCGTCCGGCGCCTCGTCGAGATCGACGATCACCGGGGCATGATCGCTGGGCCCACTGCCCTTGCGCGCCTTGCGGTCGACCCACGCCGCCTTGACGCGCTCGGCGACCGGCCCGCCCGCCAGCACCAGGTCGATCCGCATCCCGAGGTCCTGGTGAAACATGCCGGCGCGGTAGTCCCAGTAAGTGAACACGCGCGCGTCAGGCCAGCGATCGCGGACGACGTCGTGCAGTCCGAGCGCTTCCAGCTCGGCCAGCGCCGCCCGCTCGGGCGGCGTCACGTGCGTCTGGCCGACATATGCCTCGGGGTCGAACACGTCGTCATCGGCGGGCGCGATGTTCATGTCGCCGCAGACGACGGTCTCCTTCGGGCCGGCGGCGACCATCGCTCGCAAGGCGCTTAGCCACTCGAGCTTGTAGTTGTAGTGATCGGAGTCTGGGGTGCGACCGTTGGGCACGTAGACCGACACGACCCGGATCCCATCGCAGGTCGCCGATACCGCGCGCGCCTCCGGGTGCGGGAAGCCGGGCGCGTCCGGGATCCCGCGCGCGACGTCGTCGAGCCCGACCTTCGACAGGATCGCGACCCCGTTCCAGGTCGTCTCGCCGTACAGCGCGACCTCGTAGCCGCGGGTCTCCAGCTCCCCGCCGAACAGCTCAATGAACGCGTCGTCGGCCAACTTGGTCTCCTGCAGGCAGGCAACGTCCGGTTGGCGCTCGTCCAGCCACGGGAGCAGGCGCGGCAGGCGCTGCTTGACCGAGTTGACATTCCAGGTCGCGATTCGCATCACCTTCAACCGTAGCGCCGCTACAGTCGCCCCGATGTTCGACCTGAACGCGTACCTCGAACGGATCGGGCTGCGCGCCCGGCCGAGCCTCCGGCAGGTACATCGTGCGCACGTGTCGGCGATCCCGTTCGAGAACCTCGATCCGCACGCCGGCGTGCCGATCGCGCTCGACGATGAGGCACTGCACCGCAAGCTGATCGCCGGCCGCCGCGGGGGCTATTGCTTCGAGCAGAACCTGATGCTCAAGGGCGCGCTGGAGGCGCTCGGAGCCGACGTCGAGCCGATGCTCGCGCGGGTCAGGCGGGGCGCGCCGCACGGTTCCGTGCGGCCGCGCACCCACCTGATGCTGCGGGTCGCGGCGGAGGGCGGTGTGTGGCACGCCGACGTTGGGTTCGGCGTTGCCAGCCTGCCGGAGCCGATCCCGTTCGGTCCCGGCCCCGTGCAGGAGCTGTCGGGCTGGCGCGTGCGAGTCGTCGAGGACGGTCCCGAGCTGGTGCTCCAGGCGTGGGAGGACGGCTCCTGGGCCGACCTCTACGGGTTCGTGCCCGAGCCAGTTCCGCTGGTCGACATCGCGACCAGCAACTGGTACACGTGTACTCACCCGAGATCGCCATTCGTCACCGGCCTGATCGTTGCTATCCAACGCGCTGACGGCACCCGCGTGTCGCTCAGCGACTGGGACGACCTCGCGCTCTGCGAGCAGACGCCGTCAGCCACGACCGTGACGCCCGTCACGCGCGCCGAGATCCCCGGGTTGCTCGAGAGCTTGTTCGGTCTACCCGGGTTCGCTCAGGGCGCAGACGGCAGGACCGTGCGGGCCACTCATGAACCACCCACCGCGGCGTCGCAGCTCCAGGTCCGTCCCCCGTTCTTGGAGACGTACTGCCAGGTCACGCCCTTGCCGGTCGCCGTGCCGTCGAGGAACGCGACCAGGTGACCGCCGATGCCCGGCACGACCGCCATCGACAGTCCCTCGAACAGCGCCTGATACCAGTGCTTGCCGCCGTCGCTGGTGACGTCGACGACCTGGCCGGTGCCATAGGCGTAGATCGTCCTGCGGTTCGCGGCGCCGAGACTGATGACCGCCAACGGCGCCTGCGCAGCGTCGACGTGCAGCGCCGGCCCGTATGTCCTCCAGACCG
>JBKQJQ010000046.1:0-7486 GCA_052147875.1 Solirubrobacteraceae bacterium
TGTCGATCCTGAACGTCTTTCGCCGCGCGTGGTGGCCTTACCAGACGACGCTCGGTCGGGTGCCGGGACTGCAAGGGCAACACGACCGTCAGCTGCATCCGGATGCCGAGCAACTGCCGGGCGTCGTTATCTTTCGCTTCGACGCGCCGCTGTTCTTCGCCAACGCGAGGACGTTCCGCGACGAGATCCGGCGCCTGGCGGCGGGCGACCCCAAGCCACATTGGATCCTGATCGCGGCTGAGCCGATCACCGACGTCGACACGACTGCCGCGGACATGCTCGCTGACCTCGACGAGGAGCTCAACGCGGCCGGCACGTCGCTCGTGTTCGCCGAGCTCAAGCACCCGGTCCGCCGCAAGCTCGAGCGCTACGAGCTGATCGGCCCGCTCAATCCCGACCATTTCTTCCCGACGCTCGACGCCGCGCTGGAGCGCTTTCGGCGTGAGACCGGCGCCGACTGGACCCCCTCAACGTCGGGCAGCGATATGACATAGGTTGCAAACCAACCGCTAACATTGCGCCGCCGTTTCGGCATGCATGTTCCTACCGGGAGGGCTCGCATGAAATCGCAGGAGATTGGGCGGGCGCCCTGCCTTGCGCGTGCGTCCCCCAGGCATAGCGTCTAGTGGTCGGCTCAGGGGCGGAGACGATCAAGCGGCGCCGGGCGTCGGCTCCTCCGCCCGCCGCTGACGAGCCCCGGCCGCTGGCCGAGGCGAAGCTGGCGGCCCCGCGACAGCGGTCCGGAATGCTGGCGCGGCCGCGGATCGAGCAGCTGATCGAGACAAGCGCCGACGCGGCGGTCGCGTTGGTCTCCGCACCCGCCGGATACGGAAAGACGACGGCGGTGCGCGCCTGGTCTGCCACGACGGAAGCCGCGGTCGCGTGGGTGACACTCGACGCTGGTGATAACGACCCCGCTCGTCTGTGGACATACGTGGCGACCGCCGTGGATCGGATCCGTGGGGACCTCGGTCGCCGGGCGCTGAAGCGGCTCGGCGTCCCCGGCGCGTCACTCGAGGCGGCGGTGGACGAACTGATGAACGCGATCGCCGGCTTCGGTGGCGAACTGGCGATCGTGCTCGACGATCTCCACACGGTCACCGATGACGACTGCATCGCGTCGCTGGCCTATGCGATCGAGCAGGTCCGACAATCGGCGCGTCTGATCCTGATGACGCGTGCCGACCCCGCGTTGCCGCTTGCGCGCCTGCGAGGCTGCGGTGCGCTGATCGACCTGCGAGCGGGTGAGCTTGCGCTCACGGCCGCAGAGACGCGAGCGCTGCTCGTCGATCGCGGTGGCCTGGCACTGGACGACAACGACATCCAGATCCTTCGTCAACGGACCGAAGGTTGGCCGGCCGCGGTCTACCTGGCGGCGCTGTGGCTACGAGGCGTCGACGATCAGCAGCGCGCCGTGCGTGACTTCGGCGGCGACCAGAGGTTCGTCGCCCAGTACCTCAGCCAGGAGGTGCTCGCCGCGCTCGATCCCGAAGAACGCAGCTTCCTGCTGCGCGTGTCGGCGCTTGGGCGGTTCACGGCCGACCTGTGCGATGCCGTCCTACGGAGATCCGACTCGGCGGCGATGCTCGAGGAGCTCGAGCAGTCGAACCTGTTCGTGTTGCCGCTCGAGCGGCGGGAGTGGTTTCGCGTCCACGCGCTGTTCGGCGAGTTCGCCCGCGCCCGGCTGGAGTCGACCGAGCCCGGTGCCGAGGTGCAGATCCATCGCCGCGCTGCGAGCTGGCTGCACTCACGTGGATTGCTCGTTGAAGCCACCGAGCACGCCGCTGCGGCCGGCGACCATAAGGCTGTCGCCGCGCTGCTCAGCGAATACCGTCACGCACTGATCCGCAGCGGGAAGTCCCGGACCCTGCTTCATTGGGTTCGAACGCTTCCGGATGAGGACGTGATCGAGCGCCCCGACCTGGCACTGGCGGCCGCCACGGCCGCGATCCTGATCGGCGGCCTGACCCTCGAGCGGCGACGGTGGCTGCAGCTCGCGACCAGAGCGAAGCTCGCGCACCCGGAACGCTTTGGCGTCTATGAGGAAGCTGCGATGGCGATGGTGCGAACAGAAGCCATCGATGCGGGCGTGAGCGAGGCGATCGTAGAAGGAACGCGGGCGGTCGAACTCGCCGAGCGCGGCGCCGACGAGATCTCTGTGGCGGCGCTCGAGAGCCTCGCGCGCGCGCTCTACTTCGCCGGCGAACTGGAGCAGGCGTGGGCAAGGGCGACCCGAGCGCTCGAGCATCCTGACCTCCTCAGGCGCGCCCCCGGGCACGTGGGCGCACGGTCAGTTCTTGCGCTTGTCGCGGCCGATCGTGGCTGGCTCGCATCCGCTCGCGCCCACGCCGAGGCGGCGAGAGAGATCGTCGGCAAGATCACCAGCAGCAGGAGTTGGCTCGGCGCATGGGTGGCTGTGGCGGTCGGGGCCGTGCTGCTGGGTGAGGGCGACATCGCAGGCGCTGAGCATGAGTTTGCGTATGCAGAGCGATTTTTCCGCGACGAGATCGCGACCGTCCACCACGCCTGGCTGCTGGTTCGGCTGGCCGATATCCGCCGCCAGCGTGGCCGCCTGGGTGAAGCACGGACGACGCTGCGCCTGGCGCACAACGCACTAGCCGAGCTCGGCGACAGCGGCGAGATCCCGTCGCTGGCAGCGAAAGTTGAATCCGAGCTGGCTGGGGCCGAGAACCTGGCGAGCGGGGGCGAGCTGCTCGAGTCACCAAGCGAGGCCGAGCTCGCGGTGCTGCGCTTGCTGACGACCGATCTCACGACGCGAGAGATCGCGTCCGAGCTGTTTCTGTCTCCCAACACGGTCAGGTCGCACACGCGCGCGATCTATCGCAAGCTGCATGTCGGCTCGCGTGCCGATGCGGTCGCCCGCGCAGCCGCGCTGGGGCTCTGACGGAATCGCAATCACCTGGGTGATCCGGGCGCGTTCGCTACCAACGCGCGCCGATCGTGAAACGGTTTAGGCATGACCGGCCGGATGTATCGGCTCGAGGTTGAGGGCGAGCTGAGCGACCCGACGGGCTCCGTGTTCGAGGGCCTGAAGCTCGACTACGAGGATGGCAACACGGTGCTGACGGGCCCGATTCGCGATCAGTCTGAACTGCAGGGAGTACTGCGGCGAGTCTCCGATCTCGGGCTGACGCTTGTCAACCTCAACCTGCTCACGGCCAGATCGGCGCGCAGCTCCAGCCGACCTGCGTCACCGGGCCATGAACCGTCATGACCGACACTGACCTTGGGCGTCGGGATCGATGATCACGCTCTTCAGGATTCCGAAAGGTCGGAACGGGACCGAACAATCAAGTGCTCGCCCCGTCGCTGGCGACCGGCCGGGTTCCGCGCGGACGATGGTGCCGTGCGGGGACGCTCTCCATCGCGGGGCGGCGGCCGTGGGGGTGGGCCTCGTACCAGCTGGCGTAGCGGCCGGCGAGCGGGGCGGCCGTGATCCCGTGCGCGAACACTGATAGCCCGATCGCGAGGTAGGTCGTGAGCAGGATCGTGTCGGCGCCGGCCAGATGTGCCTCCTGGACGACGATCACCGCGAACACGATCGACGCCAGCCCGCGTGGGCCAAACCAGCCGACAAACCCGACGGTCGGCCAGCGGGCGCCGCTGCCGATCAGCGAGATCGCGACGGGCAGCATTCGAATCAGCGTCAGGCTCAGCACCGCGTACAGCGCGATCAGCGCCGTGACGTGCTCGAGCGCGGGACCGAGCAGCACGGCGCCGAACAGCAGCAGCGTGACTCCTCCGAGAATTTCGCCCAGCTCCTCGGTGAGGCGAGAGGCCTCGTCGGACTCTCGGGCTACGAGCCCTCCGAAAATCGCTCCCGCGACGAACGCGGCTATAAATCCCGAACCGCCGAGCGCAGCGGCGATCCCGTAAGCGAGACCCGCGCCGGCGATCGGGATCACCTGCAACCACGATCCTGTGATCAGGTCGCGCCGGGCACCGAACGCGACGATCGCCGCGGCGGCCAGCCCTGCCGCAACTCCGCCGACGATCCCGTAGCCGATCTCCTCTGCCACGATCGCGACCGCGTGATGGCTGCTGCTCACGTGGTCGTCGACTTCGGCCGCCGCGAGCGCGATCAGCAGCAGCGGCACGCAGATCCCGTCGTTGAGGCCGCTCTCTACGTTGAGGCCCTGCCGGATCCGGGACGGAAGCCGCGGCTCGGACACGACGGCCTGCCCCAGCGCGGCATCCGTGGGCGCGAGCAGGACTGCCAGGACGACCGCCTCGGCGACGATCAGATGCGTGAACATGACCGCAGCCAGAACAGCGCCGAGCACGATCGTGAGCGGCAGACCGACGGCCAGCAACCGCAACGGAACCGCGTACTCGTGTCGCAGCAGTCGAAGCTTGATCCGCGACGCGTCAGCGAACAGCACCACCGCCAAGGTTGCTTCGGCGACCGTCCGCACCGTCGCTTGCGTCGAGCTCACGGTCAGCTCGTCGAACAACAGTGGACCCACCGCCAGCCCGATCAGGACGAACGCCATCGCCGGCGTGATCGACGTGTCCGTCAGGCGGCGCGATGCCCCGGCCACGACGAGCAGGGCCACAGCGATGATCGCAAGCTCCCACTTCAATCGCCGGAGGATCCTTCGTCAGCGCCGAAAGGCATCGTCCGAATCAGGTGACGCAACGGGCTCGGGGCTGCCAGCGCCGATTACGCGCTTTGCAATCACCTGGGTGAATCGAGCTCCCCGGCACTGCGAGTGCCCGTCGCGGCCATAGCCTCATCCAAGGGCCGCGCTGGCGGCCCACGTCACCAATCCATCAAGGAGGAGTCGCTATGGCAACGCTCGTTGCGATTGGCTATCCGGACGAGAGCACCGCGACCCAGGCGCTCGAGACGGTGCAGAAGTTGGAGTCCGAGTTGATCATCCAGGCCGATCAGGTCGCCGCGATCTCCCGTGACATGGAAGGCAACCTGCACACCCACAGCGGCCACGGCGCCAGTGGAACCGCAGGGGGCGCGGCGATCGGCAGCTTCTGGGGCTTCCTGTTCGGGCTCTTGTTCTTCATCCCGTTCGCGGGCCTGGCGATCGGCGCAGGGATGGGCGCGCTGTTTGGTCACTTCGGCGAGAAGGGGATCGACAAGGCTTTCCAGGAGCAGGTTCGCGCCTACCTCAAGCCGGGCACCTCGGCCCTCTTCATGGTCATCGAGCAGGCAACGCCCGACAAGGCGATCGCTGCGCTGGAGCAGTACGGCGGCACGGTGATCAGGACCTCGCTGTCGGACGAGGACACCAAGAAGCTCCAGGACGCGCTGCAGCCGACGGCGGACGCCGGCTAGGCGGAGTCCGCCAACCCTCCGCGGCGCAGACCGCGCGATGTCTCGATCGGTCGCATGACCGATAGGGCCGGTAGCAGCATCTCTCAGCAGGCGGCGAGCGCGGGCGGGCCTCCCGAGGAAGGCGGCAGCCGGCGGCTGGCAATTCTGCTGGCGATGGCGATGTTCGTGCTCGTCGTCGACACGTCGATCATGAACGTGTCGATCTCGGCCGTGGTCCACGACCTCCACACGACGGTCAGCGACGTTCAGTCGGCGATCGCGCTCGAGGCGCTCGTATCGGCCGCGTTCATCCTGATCGGCAGCAAGGTCGGCGACCTGATCGGGCGCAAGCGCGCCTACGTGCTGGGCCTGCTCGGTTATGCGGTCGGCGCCCTGGCGATGGCCCTCGCTCAGAGCGTGACGGTGGTGATCATCTTCTGGGCGATCATCGGTGGACTCGGTGCGTCGCTGCTGCTGCCCGGCATGCAGTCGCTGATTCACGGCAACTTCGAAGGCGTCGCGCAGAAGAAGGCCTACGCGCTCGTCGGCGCGGCGGCGGCGATTGCGGCCGCAGTCGGGCCATTGCTCGGAGGGTTCATCACGACGTATCTGTCGTGGCGGATCGCGTTCCTGCTCGAGGACCTCGTGATCGCGATCGTGCTGTCCGGAATCAAGCTGGTCCGCGACGTGCCGTACACGGGACCGAGGTCCGTCGACGTGGTCGGCGCCGGGCTCTCGGTTCTGGGCATGGGTGGAATCGTGCTGGGGATCCTCGTCTGGCAGGAGGGGGGCGAGGCGGTGGTCGCGTTGCTGCTGATCGGCGCGGCGGCGATGGCCGAGCTCGCGCGATGGCTGATCCGACGCAAGCGCGAGCAGAAGCCGACCCTGATCGACCCAGGTCTGTTCAAGGCCGCCGTCTATCGCCTCGGTATCTCACAGCAGATGCTCCAGCAGATCGCGCTCGGCGGCATGATGATCGTGCTGCCGATCTACCTGCAGATGGTGCTCGAGTACAATGCCATGCAGGCCGGGCTGTCGCTCGCCCCGCTATCGCTGAGCATGTTCGCGGTCGCGCTGATCGCCGGCAAGCGAGCGGGCAAGCGGCGCGCCAGCAGCATCGTCAGGGCGGGTTTCGCGCTCCTGTCCGCCGGTCTGATCGTGCTCGTGCCACTCGTGCCGCGCATCGACTCGGGCTGGTACCTGGTCATTCCGCTGATCGTCGCCGGCACCGGGTTGGGGCTGCTCGTTTCCCAACTCAACAACTACACGCTGGCCCCGATCTCAAACGAACGCGTCAGCGAGGCCGCCGGAGTCAACTCCGCGGCGGGCTCGTTTGGGCTCTCATTCGGCCTGGCGTTCGCCGGAGCGATCATGCTCGCGACCCTGTCGGTCGCCTTCACAAAAATGGCGGACGCGAGCACCGTGCTTCCACCGGCCGATCAGCAGCACGTCTCCAACGTGCTCGAACACGACGCGGAGATCATGACCAACACTGCCCTCGAGAAGCAGCTCGCCGGCGAGCCGAGGGAGATCCAGGCAGAGGTCATCCGCATCAACACCCGCGCGAGACACATCGCGCTCCAGGTCGCCCTGCTGATTCCGATCCTCGCCGGGCTGATCGGCTTGTTCAACTCGTTCAGGATGCTGCGCCTGCCGGAGCCTGTGCCGTCCGGCGCGGTCGAAGGCATGGCACTGGGCTGACTCCGTCACGCGCGCAGCGCCGGAACACATTTCGTTCACAGGCGTCGGCCGATTCATGATGTGTTCAGCCTCGACACGTTCGACGAGTGCCGCCTCGTGCTGACCGCCGGGATGTCGATCGCCGCGATCGTGCTCGGCGCGCAGTTGGGGCTGCTGAACACGATCCTGCACCAGGTCGGGCTGAACCTGAACGAATGGTTGATCTGGATCGTGGCCGCGCTTACGATCATGGTCGCGTCCGAGGTTCGCAAGCTGATCCGCAGACGCCGGCCAGCGGCGACCGAGGTATAGCCCGCGACCGTGACCGTGAAGGCCAGGGCCTCGACATGACCGTCGATACGCCCCAGCTGATCGGCGTAACCCATAAATCCGACCACGGAGGTAGCTAGATGGAAGCGAGTGAAGAGCTGGGGCCGATTGACGTCGTGGTGATCGGATATCCGGCCGGAGCGCCGATGACGGGTGAGGCGGTGCCGATCATGCTCGACCTGG
>JBKQJQ010000047.1:0-11451 GCA_052147875.1 Solirubrobacteraceae bacterium
GCCAAACCATCGCGTCGGCGATGTCGTCCTCGCCGACCACGACGAGCTCATCGACCCATCGCTGGACGAGCGGCAGCGTCAGCTCACCGGGGCGCTTGATCGCAATCCCGTCGGCGATCGTCGCGCGCGACTTGAACGTGATCGGAACGCTGGCGGCGATCGACTCCGGGAACGGTGCGCATGCATCGACCTGGACGCCGATCACCCGCGCCGACGGCTTGGCGCTCTTGACGACGCCCGCGATTCCGGAGATCAGGCCGCCGCCGCCGACCGGCACGACGACCTCGGCGAGATCCGGCACGTCCTCGAGCAGTTCGAGGCCGAGCGTCGCCTGGCCGAGGATCACGTCGGCGTCGTCGAACGGATGCACGAAGCCGGCCCCGGTCTCGGTCGCGCGAGCCCGGGCCGCCGCGACGCAGGCGTCGACCGAGTCGCCGCCCAGGTTGACGGTCCCGCCGAAGGCCTGCACGGCCGCGACCTTGGCGACCGGCGCCTCGTCGGGCATGAACACCTCGCACGGGATCCCCTGTGCGCGCGCGGCGTACGCGAGCGACTGGCCGTGATTGCCGGCGCTGCCGGCGACCACGCCAGGCACGGCGCCGAGCCGCGAGATCTTGTGCACCGCGCCGCGGAGCTTGAACGAGCCGGTGCGCTGCAGGCTCTCGGCTTTGAGCACGATGTGCCCGCCGCAGCGCTCCGACAGGCTGCGGGTGGTCAGTAGCGGCGTGTGCCGGGCGACCCCGGAGACCACCCTGCGCGCGGCGCTCGCTTCGCCGGCCGCGATCCGGCGTGCGACGTCGTCGGCGGTATGAACCGCGGGCTGTGCCGCTTGGCGCACGATCGACCGAATGTTAGACTCCTTGTCGATAACTCATATATCAGTTGCGCGTGGCGCCACTTGTCAAGGAGCCGTGGCGATGGAGGGGAGTTGGCAAACGAAACGCTGACGCAGCGCGGAACGAGGGGGTTGCTGGCCGATCGCGCCTACGCGGAACTGCGCGACCGGATCGTCACGCTGCGGATCGCTCCCGGCGCACCGATCGACGAGGACGCGCTCGGGGGAGAGCTGCACATCGGGCGCACTCCGGTCCGCGAGGCGATCAAGCGGCTTGCGCTCGAGAACCTCGTGACGGTGTTCCCGAGGCGGGGGACGTTCGCGTCCGAGATCAACATCACGGACCTTGCCGACATCTCCGATGTCCGCGTCCAGCTCGAGGGCCACGCTGCCTACCGCGCGGCACAGCGGATCACCCCGACGCAGCGGGAGGAGCTCGAGCAGCTGCTCGAGGAGCTCGCGCGGAGCCACGGAAGCGACGACGTCGAGGCGCTGATGGCGCTCGATGCGCGTGTACACCGGTTTGTGCACCGCTGCGCCGGCAACCCGTACCTCGCGGAGACCCTTGGCCGCTACTTCAATCTGTCGCTGCGGATCTGGTATCTGGTACTGGATCGCCTGCCGCACATGTTCACGCGCGTGCACGAGCACGACGATCTGCTGCGGGCTATCGCGGCCGGCGAGGAGGACCGGGCACGCGACGTGCTGGCAGAGCACGTCGAGACGTTCGAGCGCGAGATTCGCTCAGTTCTCTGAGTAACCGAGCCGTTTGGACAGCTCGTGAGCCTGCTCGGCGGCGACGCGGCCCAGCAACTCGAGCCGCTGCGGGCGTAGCCGCAGGGTCGCGCCCGACACGCACAGCACCGCGACCACGGCACCGCCGTGCTCACGGATCGGCGCGCCGACGGCCGACAGCCCGGTCTCGAGCTCGTCGACGATCGTCGCGTAGCCGCGCTCACGGACCGTTTCGAGTTCCGCCTCGAGCCGCTCCCGGTCGGTGACCGTCGCCGGCGTCGGCGCCTCGAGCTCGCCGTCGGGCAGCGTCGAGGTGCCGAACGCGAGGAACACCTTGCCCGCAGCGGTCATGTGCAGCCCGAGCGGACGGCCGACCCAGTTCGTGACGCCAAGCAGGTGCGAACCGTCGATCTGGGCGATCGCCTCGGTGCCGCCTGGGCGCGGCACGATCAGGTTCGTCGTCTCGCCGCTCTCCGCAGCCAGCCGCCGCATGCTGGGCCGCGCGAGCTCGACGAGGTCGGCGACGCCAAGGTCGGAGCGCGCGAAGCGGAGCGCAGCCGGACCCGGCCGCACGCTCGAGCTGGCGGCGTCGATCGCCACAAGACCGTGGCGCTCCAGCGCCTGGAGCGACTGCTCCACGTCTGCTTCCGACAGCCCGTCCGCGAGCTCGTCGAGCTGTCGCGGCGAGCGCTCGAGCACGTCCGCCAGGACCCGGGCGACGCCGTCGGCGATCCGTTCGGACTCAGGGCTCATCGCGGCCGGCGGTCGGGCGTGATCACGATCGTCTGCAGCTCCGTGAACGAGTGCATCACGTGCGCGCCGCCGACCTTGCCGATCCCGCTGTCGGTCCCGGCCCGGCCTCCGAACGGGAGGTGTGCCTCCCAGTAGTTGCTCGACTCGTTGATGTTGACCCAGCCGGTCTTGACCCGGTCGGCGAACTCCAGCCCGCGCGCTATGTCGGCGGTGAAGATCGCCGCCAGCAGCCCGTAGGGAGACTCGTTGGCGAGCGTGATCGCCTCCTCGAGCGAGCTGATCTCGACCACAGGCGCGACCGGGCCGAACGTCTCCTCGGTCGATACCCGCGCGTCGGCGGGCACGCCGGCGAGCACGGTCGGCTCCCAGAAGAGGTCGGTCGGAAAGGCCGAGCTGCGCGAGCCGCCGGTGAGCGTGTCGGCGCCGCGGTGGAGCGCGTCGGCGACGTGCTCGTCCATCTTCGCCGCGACCGGCTCGTTGTTGAGCGGTCCCATCGTCGTCCGCTCGTCGAACGGATCGCCGAGCACGATCCGCTGGGTGACCGCGCGCGCGAGCTTCTCGACGTACTGGTCGTAGACCGCGTGGTGCACGAGGACCCGCTCGCCGGCCGTGCAACTCTGGCCGGCGCACAAAAAGCAGGCGGTGAGCGTCGCCTCGACCGCCGCGTCGACGTCGGCGTCGTCGAGCACGACGACCGGGCCGTTGCCGCCCATCTCCAGCAGCGCCGCCTTGCCGGCCGCCGCCTGCCCGACCAGTCGGCCGGTCGCCGTCGAGCCGATGAACCCGACCCCGTCGGTGCCGGGGTTGCGTGCGATCTCGTCGCCGACCAGTGGACCCGGGCCGGTGACGAGGTTGAACACGCCGGGCGGCAGGTCGGCGTCGACGATGCAGCGCGCGAGCGCGACCGCGCAGACGGCGGTCGACGGCGCCGGCGTCCAGACCACAGCGTTGCCGCACGCGAGCGCCGGCGCGACGAGCTCAGCCGGCATCGTGTAGGGCCAGTTCCAGGGGCTGATGATCCCGACCACGCCCCGCGCGCGCCGCGTCAGCAGCACCCGCTTGCCGGGCGAGAATGAGTTCGGGAGCTCGCCGCCGAGCCGCTTTGCGTCCTCGGCCGCCATCCGCCAGTACTCGATCAACTCGTCGACCTCGCCGAACGCCTCGGCCCTGAACGGCTTGCCCTGGTCGAGCGTCAGCGTGCGTGCCAGCTCTTCGCGGCGCGTTTCGATGATGTCGCCGACGGCGTGCATCTTCGCCGCCCGCTCGAACGCGGTCATCGCCGCCCATCCATCGGCCGCCGCGCGCGCGGCGTCGATCGCTGCGCGGGCGTCGTCGCGGTCGCCCTGCGGCACGCTGGCGATCTGCTCGCCCGTCGCCGGGCTGCTCGCGCTGAACGTCTCGCCGCTGACGCTTGGTCGCCATTGACCGCCGACGAACATTTGCTCTGCGGTACCAGTCGCCATCGGCTCGCCTCCCGCCCGATCGTCCCGGTTAAGGCCGCCTCGAGCGTCGTTGACACGTTTCGACAACTGATATATAACAGCCCGATCAGGACCTGGTCAATTGCTTTTGAGGGTGGCCGGTGCGTCGGCCAATCGGACCACCGGGGACAACAGGCCGCGTGCGACACGCGCGGACGGGGAGGTTGATTGATGGCAACCGTAGAGACGCCACGCGGCGCCGTCGCCGAGGACAGTAGTGAGCTAGCCGGGTTCGGCTACAAGCAGGAGCTCGACCGCTCGCTCGGCAGTTTCTCGTCGTTCGCCGCCGGTTTCAGCTACATCTCGATCCTGACCGGCGTCACCGCACTGTTCGGGCTCGCCTACAGCTTCGCGGGGCCCGGTGTGTGGTGGACGTGGCCGGCGATCGTTGGCGGCCAGGCGCTGGTTGCGCTGTGTTTCATGGAGTGTGCCGCCAACTATCCGATCGCCGGCTCCGTGTACCAGTGGGGAAAGCAGATCTCTCGTCCGATGGCGTCGTGGATGACCGGCTGGATCTACATTGTCGGCGCGATCGTCACGATCACCGCGGTCGCGATCGACTGGCAGGTCGTGCTGCCACAAGTCACGACCAAGCTCCAGTTCTTCGGCACCGCGGCCGACGCGGGCACCACGATCACCAAGGCGGGGGCGCAGAACGCGCTGCTGCTCGGGGGCATCCTGATCTGCCTCACGACGATCATCAACATGCTCGGCGTCAAGCTGATGTCGCGAATCAACAACATCGGCGTGATCTGCGAGTTGGTCGGATCGACGGTCCTGATCATCCTGCTGGCCTTCCACCTCCACCACCCACCGTCGGCAATTGTCCACTCCTACGGCCTCGGTGCCGGGCACCCGTGGGGCTACTTCGGCGCGCTGCTCGTCGGGTCGATCGTGAGCGCGTACGTGATGTATGGGTTCGACACCGCCGGAACGCTGGCGGAGGAGACGAACGACCCGAAACGGAACGCCCCTCCGGCGATCATCCGTGCGGTCGGGGCGGCGTTCACGATCGGCGGGCTCGTGATCCTGTTCGGGATCCTGGCGAACGACAACCTCCTGAACAAGAACATCGGCCTGTTCGGACTGCCATACGTGATGAAGTCGGCGCTCGGAAACACGGTCGGGAACGTCTTCCTGGTCGACTGCGCGATCGCGATCTTCGTCTGCTGCCTCGCCGTGCAGACGGCGACGATCAGGATGATCTTCTCGATGGCCAGAGACAACAAGCTCCCGGCGGGCTCGGCGGTCGCACGGGTCTCCGGCGCGCGCAAGGTGCCGATCGTGCCGGCCCTGATCACCGGGGTCCTGGCGATCTTGGTGGCCGTGATCAACGTCGGCAACCAGAGCGCGTTCGCCGCGATCACGTCGATCGCGATCATCCTGTTCTACCTCTGCTATCTCGGCGTCACCCTGCCGATGCTGATCCGACGGTTCAGGGGCACGTGGCCGCCGCCAAACCCCGGGAAGTACTTCACGATGGGCCGCTGGGGAATGCCTGTCAACATCGTCGCGGTCGTCTTCCAGGTGCTGGTTGTGATCAACCTGATGTGGCCGCGAGTCGCGATCTACAACGGGTTCGGCGCCCAGCACTGGTACCTGAAGTGGGCCGCGGTGCTGTTCGTGGGCATCGTCTACATCGTCGGCTTCATCTATTACCTCGCGGTGCAGAGGCACAAGTCGACTGACGTCCTGGCCGAGCACCGTGCCGAGCTGCCACCGATCCCGGCGCCGGCGGGAGACGCGTTCCCATGATCGACGGCGGCCAGTTCGACTACGTGATCGCCGGTGGCGGCACGGCGGGCTGTGTGGTTGCGGCTCGCCTTTCTGAGGATCCATCGGTCAGTGTTCTGTTGCTCGAAGCCGGGCCGTCGGATGTCGACGACCCGGCGGTCCTGCGGCTCGAAGACTGGATGTACCTGCTCGACTCGGGCTACGACTGGGACTACCCGATCGAGCCCCAGGAGCGCGGCAATAGCTTCATGCGCCACGCGCGGGCGAAGGTGCTGGGCGGGTGCTCGTCGCACAACTCGTGCATCGCCTTCTGGACGCCGAAGGAAGACCTCGACGAGTGGGCGGCGATGGGCTGCGAGGGTTGGAGCTCGGCGGAGTGTTGGCCGTTGATCCAGCGGCTTGAGACCAACGACGGCCCCGGCGACCATCACGGCCGGTCGGGCCCGGTCAACATCCGCACTGTCCCGCCCGACGACCCGTGCGGGGTCGCGATCCTCGAAGCCGCGGCCCAGGCCGGGCTGCCGACCAGCCACTACAACGAGGGCTACACGGTCACCAACGGCGCCGGCTGGTTCCAGATCAACTCGTCGGCCGACAACACCCGGCAGTCATCGTCGCACGCCTACCTGCACCCGATCATCGGCTCGCGGAGCAACCTCGAGATCCGAACCGGCTGCTGGGTCAAGCGGGTCGCGATCCAGGATGGCCGCGCGACCGCGGTCGAGTACCTGACCCCTGATCTGCTGACCCAGGCGTCGGCCACCGCCCGCCGCGAGGTGATCCTCTCAGCAGGCGCGATCGACACCCCGAAGCTGCTGATGCTGTCCGGGATCGGCCCCGGCGACCACCTGCAGGAGTTCGGGATCGACGTGCTGGTCGACTCGCCCGGCGTCGGCTCAAACCTCGACGATCACGTCGAGGGGATCGTGCAGTGGGACGCCAAGAAGCCGATGATCCGCCACTCGACGCAGTGGTGGGAGATCGGCGTCTTCTCGACCTCCGAGGAGGGGCTCGACCGCCCCGACCTGATGATGCACTACGGGTCGGTCCCGTTCGATATGAACACCGCCAGGTGGGGCTACCCGACGACCGAGAACGGCTTCTGCCTGACTCCGAACGTGTGCCGAGGCCGATCGCGCGGGACCGTGCGCCTGCGCACCCGCGACTATCGCGATCGTGCCCGCGTCGACCCGCGCTATTTCACCGATCCCGAGCACCACGACGAGCGGGTGATGGCCTACGGGATGCGGCTCGCCCGCAAGATTGTCTCCCAGCCGCCGATGGCGGACTGGGCGGGTCACGAGCTCGCTCCCGGCCCCGACGCGCAGACCGACGATGAGCTCGTCGACTACATGCACAAGACCCACAACACCGTCTATCACCCCGCCTGCACCGCGAAGATGGGACCGGACTCGGACCCGATGGCGGTTGTCGACCCGCGGCTGCGGGTGCGTGGGGTGCGTGGACTGCGGATCGCCGACGGCTCGATCCTGCCGTTCCTGCCGGCGATCAACCCCTGCATCACGACGATGATGGTGGGGGAGAAGTGCGCGGACATGGTCAAGCAGGACACGCGCGCGGAGGCGCACGCGTCGACTGCCTGAGGGCGCTGCTCTCAGCGCCGACGAGGCGCTTGAAGCCGCACGTTTTCTGCGGGCTCATCGCCCGTTCTCAGAACTGCCCGAGGACGATGTCCTGCGGGTCGCGCCGGTGGCCGAACTCGAGCGGCTGCCGGCCGGGGTGACGATCTTCTCGCAGGGCGAAGGGCCGATCGAATACCTGCGCGTCGTGCGCAGCGGGGCGGTCGAGATCGTGTCTGACGGAAAGCTGCTCGACCTGTTGGGCGAGGGCGAGCTGTTCGGGCAGGCATCGATGCTGTCCGGGTTCCCGACCGGCTTTTCCGCCCGGGCGGCGGAGGACACCGTCTGCTATCGGATCCGTGCTGAGGTGGCCGAGAGTCTGCTGGCCGCGCCCGAGGGGTTGCGGTTCGTCGCACGCTCACTGCTAGAGCCGCCGACGGATCTCCACCTTGTCGCGAGAGACCCGGCACATAACCTCGCCGACCAGCCCGTCGGCACGTTGCTACGCAGCGAAGCGGTCGTCTGCAGGCCCGACACGGCGATCCGCGACGCGGCCGAGCGGATGACCGCCGCCCAGGCGACCAGTGTCGTGGTCGATCTTGGCGAGGCGGGCTTCGGGATCATGACTGACCGGGATCTGCGCAGCCGTGTGATGGCCGGCGGCCTACCGGCCGACGCTCCCGTGTCGGCCGCGATGTCGGCGCCCGCATACACGTGCACTGCCGAGCACCCGGCCGGCGAGATCCTGCTCGAGATGCTCGATCGGGGCTTTCGGCATTTCCCGGTGCTGTCGGCGACCGGTGCCGTGATCGGCGTGGTCGAGGACATGGATCTGGTCGCGCTGCGGACGCGCTCGTCGTTCTACCTTCGGCAGCGGATCTCGGTCGCGCGCAGCGTCTCCGAGCTCGTGAGACTTGCGGCCGAGTTGCGTCCGATGGTCGTCTCGCTGGTCGAGGCGCGCGTGTCGCCGGCCAACGTGATGGCGGTCTATTCGGTCTCAGTCGATGCACTGACGCGCAAGATGCTCGAGCTCGAGCTCGAGCGGCAGGGCGATCCCGGGATCGAGTTCGCGTGGCTCGCGCTCGGTAGCCAGGCGCGGCGCGAGGCGCTGCCAAGTTCCGACGTTGACAGCGCGATTGTCTGGTTCGAGGGCGATGATCAGGAGGTGCGCGAGCCGCTGGTGGCGCTTGGTCGTGCGGTGCTCGACGGGTTGCGCCAGTGCGGGCTGCGTCCCGACGAGCACGGTGCGGCTGCCTCGGACCCACTGTTCGTGCGCTCGCTCGAATCCTGGCAGCAGCTCGCTCGTGGCTGGATCGCCGATCCGACCCAGGAGCAGGCCCTGATCCTTTCCTCGGTCCTTGTCGACTCGCGTCCGGTATGGGGCGTTCACACCGGAACTCCGGTCTCGGACACATTCCGGCTCGCGCCGAGCTCGCCGGCGCTGCTGCGGATGCTCGCGCAGTTCGCGTTGTCGCATCGGACGCCGACCGGCTTTCTGCGTGGGCTCGTCGTCGAGCACAACGGCGAGCATCGTGGCCGTCTGGATCTCAAGCAAGGGGGCATGATCCCGATCGCCGATCTCGCCCGCTGGGGGGCGATGGCGGCTGGCGTGACCGTCGCCTCGACGGTGGAGCGCCTGCGTGCCGCCGGTGAGACCGGCAAGCTGTCGGCCGCCGACGCGCACACGCTCGAGGATGCATTCCTGCTGATCTCAAGCCTTCGGGCCGAGCACCAGGCGGACCAGCTGCGTGGCGGCGAGGAGCCCGATGATTACGTGAACCCCGCGGACCTCAGCCCGCTGATGCGGACGCAGCTCAAGGATGCCTTCCGCGCGGTGACATCGATCCAGAAGCGGCTGGCGAGTGAGCTGCGGGCCGCCCGGCTGGACGTTACGGTGGAGGCGTAATGGCACGCAACCGCCGGCACCCAGCACCGTCGCCCCAACCGGTCGCCGAGTGGAAGCTCTACCGGCCGGCGATCTGGCTTGGGATGCTTGGGGTCGCGGTCGGGCTGCTCGTCTCGCCGTGGTACCTGTGCGCGCTGCCGTTAGGAGCCGCGCTGGGTATCGCGCTCAAGATTCGGCGCCGGCGTCGGTGAGACAGGCCTCTAGCTAGTTCAGCTCGCCGCGGGCGACCGACAGGCACGCCTCGCAGCGCGGCCACGGCGGATTCCACGGGTAGCCGGTCACGTCCTTGCCGCATAGCGCTGTGTCGGGGTCGTTCTCCGTGACCAGGTGACAGAGCTCCTCGAAGCCCTCGTCGTTGATCGTCGGGACGTTCCGGCACGTCGGGTGGACGTTCGGAATCTGTACTGGCGGAGGTGCGCTCGCCATCGGATCGAGCATACCGCCGTTTTCAGGTTGTTTCAGCCGGCGACGAGCTCGGGGCGATCCTGGGGTGCCGGGCTGCTGGGCTGCTCGCCGGCGGGCGGCTCGCTGAACTGATCCGCCGTGCGGCGGGCGGTCTCGAGTGCCCAGCCGCTCGTGGTCACGAAGCTGAGCACCAGAACCACGACCCCGAGGCCGACCATGATCCACCAGCTGACGTGCGTGGCCGCCGCGAACGAGACGCCGATCGCGCCGGCCGCGGCGCCGCCCGCGAGCGCGCCGAGAACGGCGACGCCCAGCGTCTGCCCGACCTGACGGCTGGTCGAAGCCACCGCGGCCGCGACGCCGGCCTGCGAAGGCGGCATCCCTGATACGGCCGTGTTGGTGATCGGCGGGTTGATGAGCCCGAAACCGATCCCGAACAGCAGGTAACAGAGGATCAGCAGCCAGAACGGTGTCGTCGGGCTCAGCTGGGTGAGTATCAGAGCGCTCGCGATCAGGCCGAGGCTCCCGCCGACCAGCGACGGGCGGCTACCGCGGCTGCCGACCAGACGTCCGGACAGCGGTGCGATCACGAGCGTCATCAACGCCAGCGGCAGCGTGCAGAGCCCAGCGTCAAGCGGCGACAGCCCACGCACCTCCTGCAGGTACAGAGTGTTGAGGAACAGGAAGCCACCCAGCCCCGCGAACGCGCAGACGGCGATCGCGCTGGCGCCCGAGAACGGGGCGCTGCGGAAAAATCGAACCTCGATCAGCGGCTGGTAGCGGCGCAGCTCGTAGAAAACCAGGAAGGTGAACGCGGCGATCGAGACCGCGAACAGGATCAGCGTCTGCGCGGACAGCCAGCCGTTGCCCGGCCCCTCGATGATTGCGTAGGTCAGCGTCGACAGCGCGACGATCACCGCCAGCTGGCCGATCGGATCAAAGCGCCTCGCGTGGGGCGCCCGCGACTCGGGGACGAACAGCGCCGTCAGCACGATCGCGGTCAGACCGACCGGGACGTTGACGAGGAACACGGCGGGCCAGCCAACCGAGTCGACCAGCGCCCCGCCGACGACCGGACCGAGCGCCATGCTGAGCCCGATCACGCCGCCCCAGACGCCGATCGCCTGCGCCCGCTCACGTGGGTCCTCGAACACGTTGCGGATAATCGACATCGCTACTGGGTTGAGCATCGAGCCGCCGATCGCCTGCAGCACGCGGGCGGCGATCAGCAGTTGCTGACTGGGTGCGACGGCACAAAGCAACGAGCCGAGCGAAAAGACCGCCAGCCCGAGCTGGAAAATGCGCCGGCGGCCGACGCGATCGGCGGTCGAGCCCGACAGCATCAGCAAGCTCGCAAGCACCAGCGTGTAGGCGTCGATCGTCCACTGAAGCTCTGACAGCGAGGAGTGAAACGAACGGTGGATCGCCGGCAGCGCGACGTTGACGATCGTCGTGTCGAGCCCGACGATCAAGAGGCTCATCGAGCAGATGCCGAGGATCAGCAGGCGCCGTCGGCGATCCGGGACCACCTGCCGATGGTCTGCGCTCTCGTCAGCCACGACTTCGATCCTAGCCAGACCGGTCGTGGGCCCCGCCCGCTGCGACGCCGCGCCGGGCCGCACCGCGGTCAGCCCAACTCAGACTCCCAGCCCGCGATCAGGCGGCGCGCCGCCTCGACTTCGGGCTCCAGCGGGCGGTCATCGAGGTCAGGGTTCAGGGGCGCGGTCGCCCGCTGCCACAGCCCCCGGGTGCCGGCCCCCGCCGGCTTCTGGCCCGCTAGCCGCAGCGCGCGCACGGCGACCACGAGTTCGACCGCGACCGCGACTCGGAGCGCGCTCAGCGTCTCGTGCGCGCGGCGCGCGGCGATCGGTGCGAGGCTCGAGTGCGACTCGACGCCGCGCGAGACGGAGACCGTCTGCGCCGCGACGGGTGTGACCAGCGAACGGACCTCGGCGACCGCCGCGTGGGCGGTGTATTCCAACACGAGCGCCCCGGTCTCGGGGCCCGGCCTGCGGGCGAGGA